>JBGQAS010000089.1:0-6888 GCA_041494435.1 Anaerolineaceae bacterium
ACAGCGGACAAAGTGGACATGGAATTGGAAAAAGCGGTGGGCAGGGTTGTCCGGGCTTTCGACCCCTGCATTTCTTGCGCCACCCATTAGTGTAAAATTATTTGAACAAGTTGGCTGGAAAGAAAAATTCATCTTCAGAAGAGAAAAACTCATGTCATCCCTCGTCGATCGTTTCCTGCGTTACGTCAAAATTGACACCCAGTCGGACCCTGAATCTACAACATTTCCCAGTACCGAAAAACAAAAGGACCTGGCGAAAGTCCTGGTGGAAGAGTTGAAACAACTCGGTGTGAAAGACGCCGAAATGGACAAGTACGGCTACGTCACGGGGACAATTCCTTCCAATGTAAAGAACAAGGTTCCTGCCATCGGATTCCTCGCCCACATGGATACGAGTCCCTCTTCACCGGGGAAAAACGTGAACCCGCAGATCATTGATTCCTATGATGGTAAAGATATCGTCCTCAATTCCAAATTGAACCTTGTCCTTTCCCCAACCGAATTTCCGATACTGAAAGATTACGTAGGGCAAATGCTAATCACAACCGATGGCACCACTCTCCTTGGCGCTGACGACAAGGCTGGGATCGCTGCGATTATGTCTGCGGTAGAGTGGGTGATGCAACACCCCGAGTTCAAACATGGAGATTTCAAGATCGGTTTCACGCCTGATGAAGAAGTTGGCAGAGGCGTGGATTTCTTCGATGTGAAGAAATTCGGAGCTGAATTTGCCTACACCCTGGATGGAGCTGAACTCGGGCAATTGGAATATGAAAACTTCAATGCCGCTTCTGCGCATGTGATCGTTCACGGCAAACAGGTCCATCCTGGCACTGCCAAGGGGTTCATGAAGAATTCCCAATTGATCGCTTTCGAACTGCAGCGAATGCTGCCTGAAGTGGAACGCCCCGAATTCACCGAAAAACGGGAAGGGTTCATCCATCTGGATCACATGACCGGAACGGTGGAAACTACCGACATGGTCTACATCATCCGCGACCATGACAAAGCTAAATTCGAGCACAAAAAAGCACTTATGACGGAAGCTTGTGCTTTTCTAAACACGCGTTTTGGTGCAGGAACTGTGGAGCTCGATCTTACCGATTCTTATTTCAATATGAAAGAGAAGATCGAACCGGTGATGCACATCGTGGACAATGCCCGCAAAGCCATGCTCGCGGCGGGCATCACACCAAAAGAGGGCGCCGTTCGGGGTGGAACTGACGGTTCCCGACTTTCCTACATGGGCTTACCCTGCCCTAATTTCTTTGCTGGTGCCTTGAACTTCCACAGCAGGTTTGAATATGTGCCCGTGCCCTCCATGCAAAAAGCCGTTGATGTGATCCTCAAAATTCTCGAGATTTACGCTCATCTATAATCTACCGTTCAAAAAATGAAAAGTTTCCGCAAAGAACTCCTTTTCAACGTTCCCTCCCGCAGGGCATTTGTGAACATCACGGATCAGGTGAAAGATTGCCTGCAGGAATCAGGGATCAAGGAAGGCCTGGTCCTGGTGAATGCCATGCACATCACCGCTTCGGTATTCATCAATGATGATGAACGCGGTCTGCACCACGATTATGAAGCCTGGCTGGAGAAGCTTGCACCGCATGATCCCGTCTCCCAGTATCAGCATAATTTGAGCGGGGAAGACAATGCCGATGCCCATATGAAGCGCCAGGTGATGGGGCGTGAAGTGGTCGTTGCGATTACCCAGGGAAAGTTGGATTTTGGTCCCTGGGAGCAAATCTTCTACGGGGAATTCGATGGTCGACGCCCAAAACGGGTATTGGTGAAGATCATAGGGGAATAAATCTTTTCGATTGGTGCCCGGGAATGAAAATCCGCAAACTTGATACCAATAACCGTGCTGATCGTAATATATTCCTGGATTTTCCATTTCGATTATACAAAGATATCCCACAATGGGTCCCCCCGCTCCGCTCGGATATGACTTTCCTGATGGACCGGAAGCGTCATCCGTTTTACAAACATTCCGACGGAGATTTTCTCGTCGTCGAGTCGGAAGGGTCGGTTTTGGGAACGGTGGCGATTCTAAAGAACCAGATCTACAACCAATATCACCATTCCAGAACCTCGTTTTTCTATTACCTTGATTTTGTCGAAGATTTCCAGGTGGCGTCGATGCTTTTGGATGCCACCATTTCCTGGGCAAAGGAACATGCCTCGAACCTGGTTTTTGGCCCCAAAGGATTTTCCCGGGTCAATGGTTCCGGGATGCTCGTGGAAGGGTTTCAATATCCAGGCACGCTTGGAGTTCCATATAATCTGCCTTATTACCCCGGATTCCTGGAAAAAGCCGGGTTTACGAAGGATGTGGATTATTTCTCAGGGTACCTCGATCGGAATTCTCATTACGATCCCAAGGTGTATCTGATCGCTGATCGGGTGCGCCAGAGGGATAACTTCTGGATCAAAACCTTCAAGAATACAGGCGAGATGAAAAAATTCATCCCCGAGATCGAGCGGATCCATGATGAAGCCTTCAAAGGCATCATTGATTTCCAGTTCTACCCCTCCACCCCCGAAGAATTCGAAATGATGGCAAAGAACATCATCACAATCGCTGATCCTGCGATCATGAAAATGATCATGCGCGGTGAAGAAGTGGTGGGATTCATCATCGTCTACCCCGATGTTTCGGAAGCAGTACGCAAGATCAAAGGTCGGCTATTTCCTTTGGGGTGGATCACCCTGTTATGGGTAAAATACCACACCACGATGCTCAGCCTGAATGGGATTGGGATTCTGCCAAAGTACCAGGGGTTGGGGTCAAATGCGTTGTTATATGTGGAAACTGAAAAAGTGATCCGGTCAAAACATTACCAGAAAGCTGAAATGATCCAGGTGCAGGAGAAAAACTTCCGCAGCAAGGGTGACATGGAATCCCTGGGGGTCCAATGGGCTAAGACGCATCGAATTTATCGCAAATCAATTGGTTGAGGAGATCGATATGTCAGCAGGAACACAAACATCAGGCTACCAGGAAGAGAGACTTCCCTTTTGGAAAAAGTTGATCTACGGCTCGGGAGATTGGAGTCGTGCCAGCTTCAATACCTTGCGTATGGTTTTCTACGCCATATTCCTGACGGACGTTGTCCGGCTGGACCCACGCCTGGCATCCATCGCAGCTTTTGTCGGCATCATCTGGGATGGGATCAACGATCCCATCGTAGGCGCCTTGAGCGATAATGTCCGCACCCGCTGGGGGCGACGCCGACCTTTCCTGCTCATCTTCGCCATTCCTTTTGCCCTTTCCTTTTTACTGCTGTGGTGGGCACCCCCGTGGAAAACCCAGATCATGCTGACCATTCACGTCACCCTGGCATTCATGGTAGCAGATACTTTTCAAACCCTCGTCACCGTCCCTTACCTTTCCCTCACCCCGGAGATCGTTCCGGGTTATGACGAGCGCACCCGTTTGACAACCATACGATATGCGTTCAACCTGATCGCCGCGCTGGCAACCGCCATGGCTGCCCCCATGATCATCGACGCATCCCTGAAAGGCAATATGACTCAACAGCAGGGTTACCTGATCGTTGCAGCCATTTTCGGTGGTATTTCCGTCATCCCCTATTTCCTGATCTTCCTCTTTATCAAAGAGAAACCCGTTTCAGCGGAAGTCCCCATCGAGCAACCCACCCTGCGAACAACGGTCGCATCCTTATGGCAGAACAAACCATTTCGTTACGTAATCGGTATCTATGTGATGAACTGGGTCGCATTTGACATTGTCTCAGCCATCCTCCCATACTTCTTGTTGTACTGGATTGGCAGCGGAAACATGCTGGTCAAAGCCAATCTCTTTGGCATGAACTTATCGCTTGAATCTGCTGCGTTGGGATTGCTCTTGTTGACAGCTACGGTTTCATTGCCTTTTTGGAACTGGCTGGCAACTCGCACCAGTAAACGGTTGACCTACATCATCGGCATAGCGACCTGGATTGTCGTTGAACTGTTGATCTTCCTGCTTCAACCTGGGCAGATCACCCTGATGCTGGTGTTTGCCGTGTTTGCCGGGATCAGTGTGTCCACCGCCCACGTTATGCCCGATGCCATCCTGCCAGATGTGATTGATTGGGACGAGCTCCGCAGCGACAAACGCCGGGAGGGCATGTACTACGGGGCAATTAACTTGTTGCGCAAGTTCAGCAGTGCCGTTGCCACGTTTGTCCTGCTTCAAATGCTGGGATGGTTTGGTTACAAGAGTCCCCCTCCTTCTGCCATCCAATTCTCTCAACCCGCCAGTGCCCTTACTGCCATCCGCATTGTGACAGGCCCTGTGGTGGGTTTACTCCTCATCGCCGCCATCATCTTCGCAGCTTTTTACCCTCTCAGCCGCGAGCGCCAACATCGTATCCGTCGAATGCTTCAGCAGCGGCGTGAACGAATAGCCATCAGAAGGCAGAAAAGAGCTGAACGCAAAGCTGCAGCTTCCAGGAAATATTAAACTTATCCTAAACGATCAGACACAGTTCAGCCACTCCAGGATGTAATCAGCGATTTCCCGCCAACCCTTTTGCCAGAACAGGAAGTGTACGCGATCCGGAAATTCCTTATATTCAGTTCGGGAAGCTGAAGCCAGATACTTCTTATAGTTGGTCTTGACGAGCGACGCTGGGATGATATGATCTTTTTCTCCAACAATCATCAGCAATGGAGCATGTGGCTTGGAGAAATTGATCCTCGTTTTAGACGGTAGCGATTCCCGGGACACACCCCAACATCGCCTTCAATAAATATTGGGGAGTTTTAATTAATCAATGCAATTTCATTTCTATCGCAAATCCCGAATCTGTTGAGCAAGTTCGCGTGCACGGGATTCGGCGATGCCAGTGTAGCATTCGACCTCAAACAACTTTTTAATGTCTCTCGAGGACACCCAGCGGGTGATTTGTTTTTCTTTTAGAATTAACTCAAATAGCGGATTTGCTTGCCCCCGTTGAATCACCTGCCAGGCTTCCATGCTTTTCTGTTTCAATATTTCATGCATTTCCTGACGATCTGCCCCATTTTTAACCCCTGCCATCATGACTCGTTCAACCGCTGCAAATGGTCCAAAAGTGTTCAGATTCCGCTTAATGATGGATTCATTGACGCGCATTCCCTCAATAATATAAAAAAGTGTGATCAGCATCTCATCCACCGCAAGAAAAGTCTCGGGAAAAAGGGTCCGGCGGTTGGCGCTGTCATCGAGCGTTCGTTCGAGCAACGAATTGGCATAATTATTCCAAGCCGTCAACGGAGCCACAGATACCGCACGTGCAAGTGAGTTAATCTTCTCAGCCTCTATGGGATTTCGTTTGAATGGCATAGCTGAAGAGCCCACCTGTTCTTCCTGAAAAGGTTCTCCCATCTCTCCAATCACTTCGGATTGTAACAGGCGCAGATCAAAGGCAAACTTGTATGCCGTCGCAGCCAGTCCAGCCAGGGTGCTGATGACAGTGTAATCCTGCTTGCGCGAATATGTCTGGGTTGTGATATCAAAAAAAGATATGCCGAGTGCCTGGCTGATGAGATCCTCAAAACGGCGCTGCTCATCCAAACTGCTGCAAAGCATCACATAAGAAGCGGCATTCCCCACAGCGCCTTTGAATCCTTTGCCTTTTAACTCATGCCTAACCCGTTTGAGGGATTGATAATCGCACAGCAAGTCCTGAGCAAAGTTGGCCAGACGATATCCTAATGTGGTCGGTTCTGCGGGTTGCAAGTGCGTGAATGCCATTACCGGCAGGGAAGCATAGGTATCCACTTTTTCTGCGAGAATTACCAATAGGTTTTTGAGTTTCACTAAAATAAGGTCGAGCGACTGCGCTATTAGCAACACCTCAGCGTTGTCCTTGATATCCATCGAGGTTGCACCCAGATGAATAATTCCTCCCCCCTTGGAGCATTGGGATGCATAGACTTTAATTTCAGCCATCAGGTCGTGGTGGAGTTTTTTTTCGATCCCAAGCGATTGGGCTACATCTACTTTACTCAAATTCGCTTTAAGGTCTTCCACCTGTTCCCGGGTTACCAGTTTCCATACAGTTTGTGCTTCAGCCAAGGCTACCCACAGCCTTCGCCAAATCAGACGTTTATTCTCCTCCCCCCAGATCCTGCGCATTTCCATTGAACCATATCGCCAGCTAAAAGGACTTTGATAACTCTCGAAATCTGTCATTTTCAGTCCCTGACAATCATTGCCGAGCGTTCGGGACCTACCGAAATGTTTTTCACCGACACGCCAATTTGTGTTTCGATGAACTTCACGTAAGCCATGGCCTCTTTGGGCAAATCGGAACAATCGCGGCATTCCCGCAATTCTTTTTCCCAACCCGGCAGGTTTTTGTAAACTGGAACACATTGCGAAAGAAGGTGTGCATCTCCTGAGAAATCCAATGTTTCAATCGTTTTGCCATTCCGTCGATAAGCGATACATACTGGGATTTTCGACAACCCAGCCAACACATCCAATTTGTTTAGGAATAATCCACTGAAACGATTGACTTCGTGTGCGTATCGAAGCAGAACAAGGTCCAGCCACCCCACCCGTCGTGGGCGTCCTGTTGTGGTGCCATATTCATCCCAGGGATTTTCTCCCGATCCACGCAGAAACAGCGCTTTTTCGCCATCCAACTCGGTCGGGAAAGGTCCCGATCCCACGCGCGTCTGGAAGGCTTTGGTGACTCCCACAACACTGCGTACATTTTGAACTCCCAGACCCAGACCGCTAAATACACCTGTGGAGGTCGTGCATGAACTGGTAACAAAGGGATAAGTCCCTTGTTCCACATCGAGCAATGTTCCCTGTGCTCCTTCAACCAGAACCGTCTTTCCCTCATTGAGGGCAGTTTGAAGCAATGGTCCGATGCGGCGAAT
>JBGQAS010000312.1:0-3130 GCA_041494435.1 Anaerolineaceae bacterium
GCATTTTCCACCAGGTTATAGATCCCCTCGTTAAGCAGAATTGGATCAGCTTCAATTAAACCAATATTCGTCCAATCGCCTGTTTGGTTCAAGTGGATGTTCTTTTGACTCGCCTGGGGTGTCAGGGATGTGATAATCCCTTCCACGATGTTGCGCGGATCGAGTTCATCAAACCGGACGCCCGAACCGTTTTCGAAACGTTCCAAGTCCAGCAGGTTGTTGGCGAGCCGATTCATATGATCGATACTTCCCGAAATCTTGCCTACAAAGCTCTTTTGCTGCTCGTTCAGGCTACCGACCATTTCCAACATGTTCACGTAACCCCGCGCCAAGGTCAGGGGCGAGCGCAGATCATGGCTGACCACCGAAATGAACTCGGACTGCAGCCCGAGTTTTTCCTTTTCCGAGGTGATATCCTTGAACAGAAATACCCTTCCCATTTCAGGCGTTTCGTTAGAATCCTGTAATACACTCACGGAGAAAGTTATTCCAGTTTTGGTTTTAATTTCTATTTGAGCTGGGAGATCGGATTGAGCAAGGTCCACAAGCTTTAATAATTCCGGATCACTGAGGGTGTATATATCCTTGGATTCCTTGAAAAATTCACTGATTTTGGAAATTGCCTGGTTGTGGAAGCTGACCTTCCCTCCCTTCCCTATCATAAGTACAGGATCCGGAAAGGTGGTGAAAAGCTTCTCAAGGACCATCCCCTGGGATATTTCCTTATTCCTTTTGCTGGCACTCTCCAGGAAATGGATCAATTTATCGAGCAAATCGGAATAATATTGGATCTCAGCCTTGGAGAAATTGCGGGGTTTATCGAACAGGATCTCCAGGACCCCCACCCTTTCCGAATTTTTCAAGGTGAGAGGTACAGCGACCAAAGCCCCCGGCTGCAAGAAACCAGGCATGAACTTCAATTGGCGGATACGGGTGGTATCAGGCAGGATCAACAGGTTCTGGTTGCGGACATATTCAAGGATCTGCTCATCCAGGTAGGAATATAGTTCGGCTGTGGCGCCTTCCTGAAAAACCAGTTTTTCCTTTTGCCCAGGTTGCAGGTTGATCGATGGCAACAGGATGAGACGAGCAGCATCGGCATCAAAATGGAGAGCAGCTTCAAGGTATGGTTTGATGGCTGTTTCAACATCCGCCAGGGGATCAATTTTCAAGTCAATTTGATTCAACAGGGATAATTGGTCAATGCGCTCGTTGAGATTCTTGCGCATGGTCTCGAGAGAATGATCCAATTCACGGATCTGATGATTGCTATTGACCCCAAAGGTCACCTGCGATTTGCCCGCTGCAATCTGACCGGCTTTATCCACCAAGCTCTTGATGGGTTGCTCGAACCTGCGAAAGAAAAAGATATACAGGACAATGAAGGCGGCTGCAATGGCCAGGAGTATGAGGATAAATGGAATTTCTGCGAGGAAGGTGGCCAAATTGACCTGGGACCTGGGGATGGAAAGCACCCCCATCCATTGCTGCCCGGGGATGACGAAAGCGTAAATCAGACCTGTTTTGCCATTCTTATCGGGCGCAAAAATAAAATTATCAACTGATAATTGACTTCTTGGATATTCCGCAAGAATATCGGCTGCGCTGGAAGAATAGATGATGCGGTGGTATTCATCCAGAATGAGGCCAGTACCCCTGAAAGATGAGAGGGACTTAAGGGCATCGACAAAGGGTTTGACCTGCAGGTTGGAAGTTAGGTCCGTCCTGCCCAGCAGAATACCCTGCAATCCCTGCGTCCCTTGCTGAACGGCATGCATGAAGGAAACCAGACCGCTGTTATTGGAATCACCAGACGATACTACATAAATTTGTGAAGACTGACCGCTGACAATATAGCGGACACGCGCCAGATCTTCAGTTCCCAAGGAGGTCGCGGAAGTCCCTTGTGAAGGAATAGCGGTGAGGACACGCCCCTGGGAATCGAGCAAGAGCAATTGCTGGAAGAATGGGATAGTGGAATTTATTTGGGATAGAAATCCCGAACGGAATTCGTTGGGGACGGCAGAAAGATCAAAATCAGATTGTTTGGCAATAAGGGATTTACCGGTCTCAAAGAAATAGGGGAACCCGGATTTAACGAGTGTAGCGACCTGGTTCATTTCATTCTTATAGTTCTGGATGATATTCGCGCGGGTGAAAACCCAGCCCAACACAATGCCTAGGATGGTCAGGGCGATAATGGCACCGGCAACCAGAGTGAGCTCATTGATTGAAAAACGTTTTTTGGCTTTCATCTCATCCGATCTTGATCATCTTCTTCATCCCGCTCATCCTATTATTTTAGAGGAAAATTCGCTGCCTTATTAATCGAATTGAGCATGGAATCATAGTAAAACGCATTGTGAGAATCCTTGGGAAGCTTCCCGATTTCATCAACCCAAGATTTGGTTTTTTCCATTTCTTCTGAAAAACATTTTTCGGAATATTGCTTCTTTTGTTTGGGAGTTCCGATTTTCCCTTTGGTGATTGCATCCCCATATTCTTGTTGCAGGGCATCTCGTTCTGGCTGGTATTGCGTCATACGGGTGGCGTAATCCTGCAGGATGGATCTATGAAGCCTCTCGTGTTCCCACCATAAGCTTCCGGGGGTAAATGTGCCTTTGGGTGTGGGACCCATATCGGGCAGCCCACCTTCGAACCAAACGGGTTTGAACACGCTAGCGCACGGAGCTGAAGTCCCGGTCAACCAATGGAGAGCACCTTTCGACGTTATCTCTGAAACCATCGAGCCCGTGGTCTGGCTCATGCGGACGGGACCAAAACCAGCATGCATGCATACGTCAGCACCCATGAGAGCCTTATCGGGTTTCCAGCCAGCTTTTTTTGCCGAAGCATGAGTGCGGAGTGCTTTCATCAAGTCTGTAGCTTCTAATTTCATTTTATGCTGGCTGAGGAACTGTTCCGTGCAACCATGCCTGCCTGCACCTGCCCCGAAGTTGGAGTAAATCAAATCGGAATAGCATTTGCGGAAGTTGAATTGCGAACGATCCCGGCACCATCCACGATCGACTGCATATTGAACCAAATCCTTGGAGGCAAGGTCCCACTTTGTTTCAATGGTGATGATATTAGAAATGGAGCGAACATCCTTGACCTTCTCGGCTGCCCA
>JBGQAS010000418.1:0-2326 GCA_041494435.1 Anaerolineaceae bacterium
TCCGTTCGCCGGGATGATCATCATCCTAGTGGCAAGCCAGGTGGTGCTGGCTCTCGCGCTCTACTTTTGGTTCGGCCATCTCACCCGAAAGGGAGGGGATTGGATCCGAGCTTTACTGGCGACCTCATTGACGATCATTGCGCCGATCCTGGCGTTGGTACCTGTGGACCAAGAATATTATTACGGTTACATCGACCTGGCGAATTATCACAGCCCCACACAGCTCCTTTTGCGTCCGCTGGCACTGATCAGCTTCATCTTTGCCTGCCTTGTTTTCGAAAAATCCCATAACCGAGCTTGGATGATGCCTGTTTCTGCCGTGATGGTCATCCTTTCCTCTCTAGCCAAACCCAACTACCTGATCTGCATCCTGCCTGCGATGCTCTTGCTCGGGATCCTGTGGAACGTTTTGAAAAAGGAATGGGACTGGCACCTGTTCGTGTTTGGCTTTGTCCTGCCGGGAGTGTTGGTTTTGCTGTCGCAATGGCTGTTGACCTACAGCACGGGCGAAACCCGAAGCATCGTTTTCGCTCCTTTTGTCGAGGGGAACTATTCCCATTTCCTGCTTTTGAAATCCCTGCTCTCACTCCTGTTCCCATTGCTGGCTACCATCCTGTTGTTCGGGAAGATTATTCGAGACCCCTCAACCCAACTAGCATGGACCGGATTTGCCGCCGGGGCGGGCATGTTCTACCTGCTCTCGGAAGGCGGGACCCACATGCTCGAGGGCAATTTCCGCTGGAGCGCACAGATCATGCTATTCCTGCTTATGGCTGCGCTTGTCCGCTTTTGCCTGCGATTCTTTTCTGAAGAGAAAACTGCAGCCTGGAAGCGCGTGGCTATCTGGGGCGCCTACTTGTTGCACGTAGCTTCAGGGGTCATCTACTACATCTTCTGTCTCACCGGCAAGCTTTATACATAAGAAAAGCGTCAAATCCCCGGGGAGTGTTTCAGCAAGCTTGCAAATAGAACATAAATTCTATATAATGAAGACATGATCGGACAAAATCCCTCCACTTTGAACTGTCCCGGCTGTATCTCTGCCCTCTCGCGCCCGCTGGGCAACCAGGTGATGCTCGAAGAATCGCCGAACACATCCGATCCCACCCTGCTGCTGGATATACTCGCCACCTTTCTGGATGAGAGCGTGCCGCTGCCTGAAAGCCGCAAGCTGCTGGGACAGTACCTGCCCCACCTGCGCCGCCTGGCAGGGACCGCCCCACTGGTGGTGAGCGCCAAGCCCATGACCACCATTTCGCTCGAGCGCCAGGTGCTGCTGGATATGCTCCAGGCTGCCGCCGACCAGTGCTGGGTGCTCGAACCTGTGCCCGAGGTGAAACGACAGATGGAATTGTTCTGAGTTTTGGACCTGGGCAAAAATCAGATAAAAAACTCTTACATCCAATGTATATTTAGTAGGTATTCGTGAGATATTGAAAAAAGGAGTCTTTATGAAACCCGATTCCCCAACTTATACAACGATCGATGAATACATAGCCACTTGCACCGAAGAAGTCCAACCGATCTTGCAGGAATTACAGAAGATCATCAAAGCCGCAGCGCCGGATGCGGAAGAGAAGATCAGCTACCAGATGCCAGCTTTCTTTCAGAATGGACCCCTGGTATATTTTGGTGCTTCAAAAAATCATATTGGGTTTTACCCCACGGGGATCGGGGTGGAAGCCTTCAAGGACGAACTAACAAAATATGTGACTACCAAGGGTTCGATTCATTTGCCAATAGATAAACCTTTACCGAAAGAGTTGATCCAAAAAATCGTAAGATTCAAGATTGCTGAAAATCGGAAAAAGGTGGGAGGAAAATAGTCAATCTAGAAATCAGCCAAAGCTGAATTCTCAAAAATACGCCCGAGATAAAACACCAGGTCGAGTTATAGTAGAAACATATAAAGATCTTTTTCTCATAAAGGGAGGTAAATCAAATGAATTTAGATCAAACTCAATCAATCATTGTTCCGGAAAAGTATTTGCCAAATCACATATTTTCTACAAAAGACATATATGTATACAGACAAACTCTCAAGCAAATTCTACTGGACAATTTCCCTGTTAACTATTTAGCTGATATGCTAATTACAGCAGTTGATAAAGGCGAGCGATTTAGGACCTTAGATTGTTTGAAAGTAATAAAAGCAATTCTGCGAAATAATCCACTTGATAAGAATCTGGATGACCAGATAATTTTAAAACTCTTTTTTCTTTTTAAGAATTACATCTTCCATAAAAATGAAGAGACCCAAGCTTGTGCTAATAACTTGCTTAGATTTCAGTGCTTAGATGATGAAAGTATAAAGTGGTTAATATCA
>JBGQAS010000076.1:0-7387 GCA_041494435.1 Anaerolineaceae bacterium
ATAATGAAAGCATCGGCCGCTTCGGGTTGTTGTTTGACCGTCAGTTTTCCTGATTTCAAAGCCGATTCAACCACTTCGTTCAACCCGGGTTCGTAGATATGCACGTGTCTTTTGATGAGAGAATTGACCACCTCAGGGTTATTATCCACGCCCAACACTTGAATCCCATGCTGAGCAAAGGTGCTTGCAGTCGGCAGCCCGATGTATCCCAGTCCAATGACGCATATCTTCTCGAATTTCACTTTTTTTCCTTCCCAGTTCCAATTTCGTAAAATTATCTCATATCTGCAGACGATTGCGAAGACCTACTGAAATCTCAGGAAGCGGTGGTTCAACTTGCCCTGCTTTTCAGCGCGTGATAAACTCAAGCTATGCCTACCCCCATTCTGGTGGCTTCCGCACACCCCGCCTTTGGTGAACTACTCCGGTTGAGCCTCGAGAAGAGCAGCAACTACCGGGTGAAATTGGTCCGGACTGGGACTGAAATATTCACCGCCGTCAACCGGGACCGGTTCGATATTGCCATCATCGATGCCGATATCCGCGATCAACCCTTTGTGCCCATGATCCAGAATTTGCTTGCCCGTTACCCAGCCATGCGGATCGTCATCATCCCTCCAGAGTCGGAAGCGGACAACCATTCCATCGCCGGTTTGGAAGTGGATGGCTTTCTGCAGAAACCCTTTTATCTGCCTGACCTGTTGCTGCTTGTGGACCGGTTGCTGCAAATGCCCACTTCGCGGAGCGAGAAGATCGATGAAGGATTCCAGGCTCATGTTGAAGTGCCTGGTCCAATCGCTCCGGATTGGCTAAAGAACCGTTCAGTAGTCGAAACAAATCTGGGCCGAGCGGTTGCCAAGACATCCGCACAGGCAGTTCTTATCCTAAAGGAAAGCGACACATGGGCGAAAGCGGGAAAACTTGAGATTTCGGCGCTTAATGAGTTGACTTCCCGATTAAGGGAATTTTATGAAACACCCACGCAATTGCACAGGTTGAGGTTCATCCATTTGGATTCCCTGGATGGGGATATCCTCTTTTACTCGTTGACCTTGATCCTGGGGTATACCCTCTGCACGGTGTATGCTTTCGATACCCCCTTGAAAGTGGTCCGCCAGGAAGTCATCCAACTTGCGAATGCAATCAGTTCACAACCATATTCCGAACCCAAAGCTGAGGTGAGTGGTATGGTCAAACCAACTGTCAAAGAGACCAGGAAACCTGGTGCAGTTCCCAACGAAACGCCTCCGAACCCGGAGTGGGTGAAAGAAACTTTTCCCGAAAAAAAATCATCAACCCCGATAGAGGATGATCCTCACTTGGGGAAAACGCAACCTCTAAGCCCTCATAAAGACGCAGGGGTTCGGTAGTTTAATGGTAAAGGGAAAACACTTATGCCACCAACTCTAACTTTAATAGATGGACATGCGCTGGCTTATCGGACTTACTTTGCATTAGCTGCAGCAGGGAATCGATTTTCCACCAGCAAGGGAGAACCTACTGCAGGGATTTACGGATTTGCGAGCATCTTGATCCGAATTTTGGAACAGGAAAAACCCGAATACCTGGCTGTGGCATTTGATACCGGCAAAACCTTCCGGAACGACCTGTTCCCAGCTTACAAGGCAACCCGTGCCAAGATGCCTGACGACCTGCGACCCCAAATTGAGCGAATCCGCCAGATGATCGATGCCTTCGATCTCCTCCGGGTTGAGAAGGAAGGGATGGAAGGGGATGATGTCATCGGAACGATAGCGAAGCAAGCAGTGGAAAACGGGATGGGGGTACGGATTATTACTGGTGACCGTGACATGCTGCAGCTTGTTTCAGACCGGGTGATAGTCAATTTGGCAGGAAACAAGCTTTCAGAAGCGATTGATTATCGACGTGAAGATGTGAAGAACGCCTTGGGGGTATATCCCGAACAGGTAGTCGATTACAAAGCCATGGTCGGTGACCATTCGGATAACATCCCTGGAGTGCCAGGTATTGGTGAAAAGACCGCCGTTGGGCTATTGGAACAATATCCAATGCTTGATGAAATATATGCACACCTTAATGCATTGCCCACTAGTGTACGCAATAAATTGGAAAAAGGAAAAGATTCCGCGTACTTGAGCAGAGACCTGGCCACCATTCGGACCAATGTGGGGGTTGTTCTGGATTTGAAGAAAGCCAGCACCGGGTCCATTGATTATGATGGGGTGGTAAACCTCTTCAAGGATTTGGAATTCAGATCCCTGATCCCACGGTTAGAGAAATTAAAGAATCCAAATATGGATAAACAGCAGTTAGGGTTATTTGCTGCTGAAGTAAAAACTCTTGGATCGGAAGATCCTGCCCGCTTTGAAACTGTGATTGTGGATTCTCTCGAGCATCTTGAGGAATTGAAAATTCAGGTGACAAAGTCGAAGGAATTGGCTCTGGATACGGAGACGACCTCCATCCGTGCGATGCAAGCAGAACTAGTTGGCATATCCCTGGCTGTGGATGAGAAAAAGGGATACTACATCCCGGTGGGACACCTGACCGGTGAGCGACAATTGCCCGTAAAACAAGTTGCAGAGGTTTTGAACCCCTTCTTCAAGGATCCCGAAATTAAGAAAATTGGGCACCATCTGAAGTTTGATCTGATCTCGTTGTTGAGACACGGATTTAGTTTGGAAGGTCTTTCCTTTGATACGCTCATCGCTGCCTGGATCCTCGATCCCGAATCGCGAGACCTTGGATTGAAGGATCTATCAGAGCATCAGCTTCACATCCCCATGACCCACATTGAAGAGCTGATAGGGAAAGGCAAGAACCAACTCACCATGGCGAATGTGCCCATCGCCAAAGCTGCGCCTTATGCAGCCGCAGACGCTGTGATTACCTACTTGTTATATCGCCACCTGGAACCCAAGTTGAAGGATCCCAAAACCACTTTCATATTTGATGAAATCGAGATGCCTCTCATCCCAGTGTTGGCCAAAATGGAAATGACTGGTATCTCGCTGGATGTGGAATTCTTGAAGAAAATGTCGACCGAGATAGCCAAGCGGATGATTTCTCTTGAAGATGAGGCTTACAAAGAGGCTGGACAAAAATTCAACTTGAATTCCACCCAGCAACTATCCAAAATATTATTTGAAAAGCTTAAATTGGAACCACCGGGTGTGGGGAAAAGGACCGCCAGCGGGCACTTTTCCACGGCGGTGGGAGTTCTGGAGGAACTGAAGGGGCAACACAAGGTTGTCGATCTTTTGCTTGAATACCGCGAACTATCGAAATTGAAATCCACTTATCTGGATTCCCTCCCCGAGACCATTAACCCCCAAACTCACCGGGTGCATACCTCTTACAGCCAGACTGGTGCAGTCACTGGCAGGTTGGCATCTTCCGATCCAAACCTGCAAAACATCCCCATCCGGACGGAACTGGGTGCTCAGATTAGACAAGCATTCATCGCCGCTCCGGGCAACTATCTCCTTTCCGTGGACTATTCGCAAATAGAACTGCGCATTGTTGCCCATATGTCTGGGGATGAAGCCATGCTCTCGGCATTCCGGGCAGGCAAAGATATCCATGCCGCAACCGCAGCAGCGATCTATGACGTACCCTTTGAGCAGGTCAGCAAGGAGCAGCGCCGGCACTCCAAAGCAATCAACTTTGGTTTGATCTATGGAATGAGTCCTTTTGGCTTGAGCCGGACCACTGACCTGACCCTGGCGGAAGCGGAGAACTTTGTCAAAGATTATTTCATCGAATTCCCAGGGGTTAAGAATTATCTGGATAACCTCCGGAAAACAGCCGCCAAACAGGGTTACGTTGAAACCCTGCTGGGGCGCCGCCGATACTTCCCCAATTTGAAAAATGGCGGAAACCCCCAGTTGAGAGCGAGGGAAGAACGCGAAGCCACCAATTCTCCCATCCAGGGTACTGCTGCAGACATCCTGAAAATGGCAATGATCAAGCTTGGACCCGCCCTGGAAAAAGCGGGGCTGAATGCCAAACTCTTACTCCAGGTACACGACGAACTGGTGTTGGAAGTCCCAGAAAAGGAATTAATTAAAACCGCTGAAATTGTTCAAAAAATCATGGAAAAGACATATACTCTCAGTATTCCTTTAACAACCGAAGCACGGTGGGGAAAGAACTGGGGTCAATTGAAATCAATCTCGGAATACAAGCAGGGTTAAAACATGGCGTGGGATCAAAATAGATTTGACAAAGCATTGGATAAAGGGCACTCAGCTGCCTGGGATCAGAATTGGGACGAAGCGATCAAGTTTTATCGTCAAGCCCTCCTGGAATTCCCAGATAACCCCGCGGCATTAACCAGCCTGGGTTTGGCTTTAACCGAAAAAGGAGACCTGGAAGGTGCCTTGCAATGCTATCAGCATGCTGCCCAGGTTAACCCCGAAGACGCGGTGGCGATATCCAGCCTGGCACGGATGTATGAAATGCTCGGAAGATTGGATGAGTCCGTGACGACCTTCATGCAGGCAGCTGAACTGTACTTGAAGAATCATCTGAATGAAAAAGCCATTGAGAACTTTACTGCGGTTATCAGTCTCCAACCGACCAATCTTAATGCCCGTATCCGTTTATCCACGGTATATGACGGGATGGATATGAAACCGGAAGCCATCTCGGAATACCTGGCAGCTGCAAGCCTGCTCCAGAAAAATGGGGATGAAGAAAAAGCTTTGCAAATTGTGAATCATGTTCTTACCATTCAACCCGAGAACCCGGAAGCCGCTCAAGCTCTGAAATCCCTCGAAAACCATATTGCTTTGCCGCTTCCGATGAACCCCAAAGGTCGACCGAGACCGATGGGGGCTTCGACAAATCAAGCTGTTGCACAACAAGAAGGTATTGACCAGGTGGAAAAGGATCCCATTGCCGAAGCTCAACACTTGGCCCTGGTGAATCTTGCCGGAGTGTTGTTTGAGAAGGATGAGGAAACTGCTGTAGCCGGGCAGGTGAGCCGAAAGAGTATGTCCAACCTCACCCGGGGGACAGGTGGGTTATCCGCCGACCACTCAGCGAAATCCCGCATGCAGCTGCACCTGGGAAAGGCGATTGATTTTCAGACGCAGGGAGACGAGAACGGAGCAGCACTTGAGTTGGAAAGAGCCATCGAAATTGGCACCAAACTGCCAGCAGCATTTTTCGACCTGGGATTGCTGTACGTGCATACAGACAGCGAAAAGGCGATGAGGTACCTCATACAGGCAGTCGGCCATCCGGATTATTCCCTGGGATCTTACCTGTTGATGGCGGGGATTCACAAGGAATATGGAGAACTCAATGCTGCAGCCACGGATTATTTGCATGCCCTGGCACTTGCAGATGCGACGACCGTTTCAGTTGAAAGGGCTGATGAGCTAAAACAACTGTATGATCCCATCATGGAATCGCAGGAACGGGAAACTGATCAGGAAAAATTAAACAACCTGTGCAGTTCCATCCAATCCCAGATCCTTCGAAAAGACTGGCGGGCACACTTGAATTCGATCCGGCAGCAACTGAGTGGAGGTCACGACGAAGAGGAACTTCAACCGATTGCGGGGATGTTATTGGAAATGAAGGGAAGCCGGGTGGTGGATGCCATGGCGGAAATCCGCAAATTGGAACAGAAGGGACACTACCGTTCTGCCATGGAAGTGGCACTCGATGCCATTCCCTATTCCCCGGTTTACCTTCCGTTGCATGTAAAGATTGGTGACCTTCTGGCAAAAGAAGGTCATATGCCAGGAGCTGTTGAAAAGTTCATCACAACCGCTGACCTTTACCATGCCCGCGGTGAAACATCCCAGGCCATCACCTTGTTAAAACGGGTAACGACCATCGTTTCGATGGACCTGGCGGTTCGCGGAAAATTAATCGAGTATTTGAATTCACAGGGCCGGATTGAAGAAGTACTTAATGAATACATGGAACTTGCGAAAGTCTATTATCAGCTGGCTGAATTGGATATGGCCAGAAAAACCTGCTTAACCGGGGCAAAACTGGCTCAAGAAGCACCCCATGGCCGGACCTGGGTTGTAAAATTCTTAAACCGCATCGCAGACATCGATATGCAGCGCCTGGATTGGCGGAATGCCATCAAAGTATATGAACAGTTGTGCTCCTTGCAACCTGAAGAGCCTTCCTCCAGGGTAAAACTGATCGATCTGAACCTTCGGCTTGGGCAAAAAGCGAATGCTATCTCCGAAGTAGATAGCTACGTATCTCACCTGCAGAAAGGCGGACAGAAAGACCTCCCGATTGGATTCCTGCGCGAGATGTCAAAAGAGCACCCCGATGTACTGGAATTTCAACGGCGCCTGGCTGACCTCTTTATTATAGATGAAAAAATACCGGAAGCCGTCAAGATATTGGATTTTGTAGCGAAAACATTGGTGCAAGCTGGGAACAAGTCAGCGGCCGTGGAAACGTTGAGACTTATATTAAAACTGAATCCACCCAATGTAAAGGAATATCAAAACGCAATTCAACAATTAACCAGTTAAATTTTCCTTTCTTTGTTTTTCTGAATTCTTGCAGATTTTCCAGAACGGATTATGAAAAAGAATATTGCCAATCCCAGATAGAGAATATAAACCAGGGTTTCCGTCAAAACCGGACTGGCAGTATACCCAACTAAAGATCGCAGAAGGGAACCAAACTGGCTGGATTCATTTACGAACGGGTTTAGATTATATAAAGGACTTGTCAAGGAAGGCAACCAACCCAGTTCAAGAAACTCATGAGCTGCCCGGGTCATCAAGCCTGCAGCAAAGATAATCAAGAGTATATTTGTCAGAGAAAAGAACCGGGATAAAGAAAGCTTTTGGACGGAACGGTACCAAATCCAAATCAGTACGATTGCCCCCAATACACCCAGGGAGATACCCAGGATTTGAATGATGCCATTCACTCCCCTGCTGGCAGCTAATAAGAAGATCGCCAGTTCAATCCCTTCCCGGAGAATAGAAAAGAACACCAGGGAGAAAATGGGGACTTTACGATTTGTAGAAGCTGCTTTTGCCAGGGAAATCTCATAATTTCGCTGAACGTCCCGGAAAGTATTATGAACCCAAATGATAACTATGGTCAGCAGCAGACCAGCAACAAGGAGACTGAAGCCTTCGAACATTTTCTCGAAATCACCTTGCAGGCTTGTTCCGATGGCGAAAAGCCCGACTGCTACTGCAATGCTTGCCAAAAGGGAAGTACCCACTCCCCACCATATCGTGGAAGTCAACCCCTTTAAATTGATCCTCTTTATAATGCTAAAAAGGATTCCTACCACCAAAGCTGCTTCCAAGCTTTCACGTAGAGCCAAGATTGCGCTGATTAACATAATTCCCGACCTTAGAAATAAATGTATATAATTAAGACTTATTATATCAGAATATAA
>JBGQAS010000440.1:0-2161 GCA_041494435.1 Anaerolineaceae bacterium
AAACGGAAGCCAAAGCCCAAAGGATGATTTCTCTGCATGACCACAGAAGATAAAAGCATGTCCCTGGTAGAACACATCGAAGAACTGCGACGGCGGTTGCTGGTCATGCTGATTGCATTATTGGTCACGGTTGCAGCCAGCTTCCTGTTTGCCCAGTATGCCATCTCCTTTTTGGCTCAACCTGTGGGTGGTTTGGCTCACCTTCAATCAATTGAAGTTACTGAGAACTTTGCCGTCTTCGTAAAAGTAGCCCTACTGTGCGGGTTTATTCTGGCTTTCCCCGTGATCATTTATGAGCTTTTAAGGTTCATCCTTCCCGGGCTTACCCAACGCGAAAAAAGATTCATCGCGTTCTCGATCCCCGTGGCGACCATCTTTTTTGTTGGCGGAGTGGCATTTGCCTATTTCATCATGCTGCCTTCCGCTCTTCCGTTTCTCATGAAATTCCTCGGGGTCACCACCAACCCCCGATTATCCAGTTATTTCAATTTTGTAACAGGTTTACTGTTCTGGGTGGGATTGTGTTTCGAATTCCCCTTGTTCATTTTCATCCTATCCCGGTTTGGCATCGTTTCTGCACGGTCATTGTTGAAGTTCTGGCGACAGGCAATCGTCGCGATTGCCGTCCTGGCAGCTGTGATCACCCCCACAGTCGACCCTGTCAATATGTCATTGATGATGGCACCCCTCATCGGTTTGTATTTCATCAGCATTCTCTTTGCCCTCTTTGGCTTCAAAAAGAAAGATGAAATGGAGCCCAAGAAAATTCGAAAAACAAAAAGACCTTCGTAATGAAGGTCTTTTCTTTTACTCCATGTTTCTCTGTTTCAAGTGATCTTTCTGAAACTTATTAGGGTTGCGAGCGTTTTTGCAGCAGATCAATCAAGGCATTCAAAAACGCTGTTGGGATTCTTCCGCTGCGCATGGAAGGACCCTGACCACCCGCTTGCATGGTTGCTATCTGCTCAGGTGAGATATTTCCATTCGTTGCGAAACCCGAATCGGGTCCCTGGAAGCCACCTCCGCTACCGGTTCGAGGTCCTCCCCCAGAAGGTCCGGAAGAATTCGTAGAAGGTCCGCCTTGACCACCTTGAATAACGACAGCACCGCCACCACCGTCGATGGGGGCACCCGATAAATCTCCACCAAACCCCTGACCGGGAGCCATTTCAGTGCCATTGACGGTCTGAGGAGTGAATTCGATTCCAAGGTCCTTCATCGTGGAGGTGACATCCGTGAACGTGAGTTTCATATCCGAGATCGCTTTGAGCTGATCGGATGTCATGCTGTCTTGAATCTGGGTGATCACCGCATCCAATTCCTCCTTGGCAGTTGCATTGTTGCTCATCAATTCCTTGTAAGCCTGCCACAGAGTCAGCAAGGTGGCTGCCTGGGTCTGATCGACTGCCAGGCCAGTTCCCTCCAATTTGAAGGTTCCAACGAGTAACTGTTCCTGAAGAGACATTGCCCCTTGGGTATCGGTTGCGGTGTTTCCCGTCGACTTATTGCTGGTTCCACAAGCTGCCAACAACATGCTACCTAAAACAATGGGTACAATCCAAATTCTAAATTTCATTTTTTCTCCTCCAAAATCAAATATTTTCAACTTTGAATTTTTTGCTGTAATATCCTGATCAACTTTTCGATCAACCCAGTGATCCCCTTGGCGCCTTGAGCAGTTCCACCATATGCCTGCATGGTGGCAATCTGCGACTGGCTCAAATTAGTCGTTCCCAAATTTGAACCACCCGGACCTCCACCACCAGCCTGCGGGCCACCACCTCCGGAAGGCGGGGCTCCTCCTGCCGGTGCACTTCCACCAGTCGTATCGCCTTGGAATCCACCTGCCGTATCCTGCCCAGTCGAAGCGGAAGGAGTTCCCTGGAGATTTGCCATTGTATTGGTAATTCCCAGAGACGTCATGGTATCCATAAGATCCTGTGAAGTGAACTTCAGGTCATTAATCGCTTTCGTTTGATCCGTTGTCATGGAACTCTGGATTTGGGAAATCACGGCATCGACTTCTTCTGTGGCAGTAGAGTTGTTATTTTGCAGTTCGATGTAAGCCTGCCACAAGGGAAGAAGGGTTGCTGCCTGGGTTTGATCCACTGCCTGATCGGTACCTTCCAATTTCAATGTCCCCAACGCCAACTCTTCTACA
>JBGQAS010000320.1:0-3091 GCA_041494435.1 Anaerolineaceae bacterium
AGGAAAGCCGATCATGGTACCAGTGGGTCAACAAACCCTCGGGCGAATGTTTAATGTTCTGGGAAAACCCATCGATGGCTTGCCCGAGGTAACCGATGCCGAGCTCAAACCCATTCATGCTTCGTCTCCAAGCTTGCGTCAACAACGAACGAATGCCAAGCCTTTTGAAACCAGGATCAAAGCAATCGATCTATTGACACCCTATCCCCAGGGAGGAAAAATTGGATTGTTTGGTGGCGCAGGAGTAGGCAAGACAATGCTCATGATCGAGCTGATGCGCCACACGATCAAGGAACATTCCGGAATTGTGCTGTTCGCCGGTGTGGGGGAACGCAGCCGCGAAGGGAACGAACTCTGGAAGGAATTAAAGGAGAGCGGCGTTTACGATCACACCGTTCTGGTGTTTGGACAGATGAACGAGCCACCCGGTGCACGTTTGCGAGTACCTTTGACTGCCTTGACCATGGGAGAGTATTTCCGGGATATGGAAGGAAAACCTGCCTTGCTCTTTCTGGATAACATTTTCCGCTACATCCAGGCGGGAGCAGAAGTGTCCGCTCTGTTGGGCAGGTTACCCTCTGCAGTAGGGTATCAACCCACCCTCGAAAGTGAAATGGGTGAATTGCAGGAACGCATCACCACCACCAGCCAGGGCAGCATTACTTCCATCCAGGCTGTGTTTGTCCCTGCGGATGACTTCACCGATCCGGCTGTGGTGACCACTTTTGGTTACCTGGATGCTTTCACCATCCTTTCCCGTCACCAGGTAAGCCTGGGGTTGTACCCGGCCATCGATCCCCTTGAAAGCCGCAGTGCCCTGATGAGCCCTGTAGCCGTTGGTGAGGAACATTACCGGATCAGTACGGCTGCGCGAGCCATCTTGAACCGGTACGAGGAATTGAAAGACGTCATCGCCATATTGGGAATGGAAGAATTAAGCGAAGAAGACCGTACTGCGGTCTTGCGAGCCCGGCGATTGCAACGGTTCCTGACCCAGCCTTTCTTCGTTTCCGAACCCTTTACTGGGATGAAGGGCAAATATGTCCCCCTGGAAGAAACTCTTCGGAGTACAAAAGCCATCCTGAATGGGGAATACGACCATCTGCCTGAGCAGGCGTTTTATATGATTGGCGTGATCGAAGAGGCCGTGCAGAAAGCGGAATCCATGAAGCAGTCCGAGGGGGCCCATGTACCCTAAGCTGCATTTACGGGTGATCACCCCCACTGAACGATTGTTGGACCAGGAGGGTGTGGAAGCCTTTGCCTGTACGATGAAGGAAGCCGGGGCTCTTGAAATCATGCCTGGGCATCTTCCCCTGATCGGTGTGACAGAACCGGGAACGGTTGAGTATTTGGTAGGGGAGGATGTGAAGGAATTGCAGGTTGGAACCGGGATTTTGGACGTGGAAAAAGATTCTGTTATTCTACTGGTCATTGGCGGAGGGTTGAGCAAGGCGGAAACCTCAACCGGGAAGGATTCGGATAATCAGCCTGACCGTTTGTTGAGCACCTACCTCAATCAGCTCCAGGAAATGCGGAAGGAGAAAGTGTGAGTCGTTTGTTGAAGCGCCGCGAAGACACACCATCTGAAAGACGCG
Organism: Anaerolineaceae bacterium; assembly: GCA_041494435.1. Taxonomy (GTDB): domain Bacteria; phylum Chloroflexota; class Anaerolineae; order Anaerolineales; family Anaerolineaceae; genus JBGQAS01. The sequence continues at coordinate 1,599 of JBGQAS010000320.1, forward strand.
CCCTCTGGAGGGATGCTTCCAATGCGCTGACCCTGGGATGGAACCTGGCACTACCCATCTTCGGTGGTGCGATCATCGGTTACTTGCTGGACAGCTGGTTGCATTCGAGTCCGATATTCTTTATTGGTTTTATCGTGCTTGGAATTGGCGCAGGGTTTTATAGTTATTTCAAGACCATAAGCAGGCTGGAAAACTCCCAAAAACCCACAGATGAAAAGAAAGACGATGGAGACCTCAAGCCATGATGGCAGTAATTTGGTTCCTGCTGGGAGGATTCGTCAGCGGCTTTTCCGTTGCCAGCCAGTGGTGGTTTATCCAACGTTTGGATGTCCATTCCAAGCCTTCTTTGGGCTGGATCTTCCCTGCAGGGATGGTTATGCGGCTTGCTGTCACCGGTGTCCTTTTCTGGCTGGCGCTCATGCAAGGAATTTTGACGGGCATCAGCTATATCGTTGGGTTGATGGTGGTTCGATGGGGGATCCTCATTTGGATCAATTCCAGGAAAACCAGGATTAAGCAGGAGAAAATGGTGTGATCACCGTTAATCCCCAGGTTGTCTTCACGATTTTTGGGATTGGTGTGCGGGATACAGTTGTCACCACCTGGATCATGATGGCATTCTTGATTGGGGTTGCCGCCCTCATCCGGAAACGCCGTCCGGTGCTTTTGGAAATCTTGTTTGATTTTTTAAACGACCTTATCTCCGAGATCCTGGGGAGATCCGCGGGACATGTGTTGCCCTTTATCGGTTCCCTGGCGATTTTCATTTTTTTCGCCAACATCATTGGTCTAGTACCCGGGTTGACTACTCCCACCAGCGACATCAATACCCCCATTGGACTTGCCCTGGTCGTGTTCTTCTCCGTCCACATCTTTGGTGTTCTTGAAAAGGGATTCGTCGAATACTTTAAAGAATTGGTGACACCGATTTACCTGTTCCCGTTTGAATTGATCGCCCAGTTCACCCGGACCATTTCACTGTCCGTCCGTTTATTTGGGAATATGCTCAGTTCGGAATTCCTAGTGGCGGTGATTTTTTCCATCCTGCCATTTGTCGTCCCTCTGCCATTGATCGGACTGCATATTTTCGACGGTGTCCTTCAGGCTTATATCTTCACGGCATTGTCAACGGTGTATATTGCAGGCGCAGTGCTTGCCAATACTCCCTCGGAAAGCGTGAAACAAAAATCAGGGGAGAAAAACATCCCCGCAAAAAAGGTTGAAAGGAAGTAAAAATTATGGATTCTCCGACTATCGTTACCATTGTTACGATCATCGCATCTGTTGCTGGGATTGCTATTGGGGTGATTGCCCCCGCCATTATGGAAGGCCTATCGGTCATCAAGGCTTTGGAAGGCATGGCACGCCAGCCCGAAGCAGCCCGGGATTTACGTACCACCTTATTGATCTCGCTGGCAATCCTTGAATCGCTAGCCATCTATGTATTGCTGGTGGTGCTGGTGCTGCTCTTCGCGAACCCGTTGATCACCCGC
>JBGQAS010000416.1:0-2333 GCA_041494435.1 Anaerolineaceae bacterium
AGTCTGATCGGCAGGGATGGCTTCAGGTTGCCACTGCAAATGACTGGAATTGGGCGCAGCATGCTGCGCCCCTACAGCTTGTTCTTGTGGTGAGGGCGCGGCATGGACCCCCACAGGTGATTTTTGAGCTTGCTCGATATCCCGCATGACAATGCGCCCGTTGGGTCCGCTGCCCTGGATGCGGTTCAGATCGATACCTGCATCCTTTGCCATCTTTCGTGCAAGGGGGGAAATGCGTTCGATGTTTTGAGTTTCCGGTTGCGGAGTTGGAGCAGGCAATGGAGTTTGATCTGCCGACTGAGTAATCGAGGGGACAGGCTTTTGTTCTTCCGGTTTTACTGGAGTTGCCAGAGGAGTGGAAGTAGCAAGGATGGCTTTTTCATCCACTTTTTCGCCGGGTTGGGAAACGATGGCGATGGGAGTACTGACCGGTACAGCTACCCCCTCTTTCACCAATTGCTTGTAGACAACGCCCGTGAATTGGGATTCAACCTCGACCGTGGCTTTATCCGTTTCGATCTCCGCGAGGACTTCTCCCTTTTTTATCGGATCATTTTCCTTTTTCGTCCAGCGGATAAGGGTACCCTCCGCCATGTCAAACCCAAGCTTGGGCATCAGCACGAGGTCAGCCATCAGAGCACCTCCTTGACTGCCCGGATCACATCTTCCACCTGGGGCAAGGCAGATTGTTCGAGGGTGCGATTATATGGCAAAGGAACTTCCTTTTGAGCCACGCGTTTGATAGGCGCATCGATTTCATCGAAGGCTTCCTCGTAGATGCGGGAACTGATCTCAGCGCCTACCCCGAAGGATTTCCAGCCTTCCTCCACGATCACCGCGCGATGAGTTTTGCGGAAGGAATCGAGGACGGGTTTCATATCCAGGGGACGCAGGGTGCGCAAATCGACGATCTCCACATCGACACCTTCTTTCGAAAGCTGGTCAGCAGCTTTCATCGAGGTATCGAGCATTTTGCTGTAAGTGATGATGGTGGCGTCCTTTCCGGGTCGCTGGACGATAGACTTCCCAATGGGGACTGTGTAATCCCCTGCGGGCACCTCGCCCTTCAACTGGTAAAGTGTGGCATGTTCAATAAAAAGGACGGGGTTTTTCCCACGGATGGCAGATTTGAGCAAACCCTTGGCATCTGCGGGGGTTCCGGGAGCAATCACGGTAAGCCCCGGGAAATAGCTGAACGTGGAATCGAGAGTCTGGGAATGGGTGGCTCCCAACTGGCGTCCCCCTCCACTCACGGCGCGGATCACCACCGGGAGCACCATCTGACCGCCAAACATGTAATGCAACTTGGCTGCCTGGTTGGCGATCATATCCATGGCAACGAAGGCAAAGTTGATCGTCATCAGCTCTGCCACAGGGTGCAATCCGGTCAAAGCAGCCCCAATAGCGCCCCCTACAATTGCGGATTCGGAAATAGGAGTATCTCGTACTCGTTCAGCCCCAAAATGGTCGTAGAACCCCTTGGTGACGGCATAGGAACCGCCCCAAACCCCCACTTCCTCGCCCATGATGAACACCTTGGGATCCCGCTCCATTTCCTCCCAAAGCGCCTGGGAGATGGCTTCGCGCATGGTCAGGATGGTCATTGAGCCACCTCCGGTTCCACGTACACGTTGTCGAACAGCGAATCGAGCGGCGGTTCCGGGCTTTCCTCGGCGAATTTGACCGCATCGGCGATTTCCTGATCAGCCTGGGTCATCAGATCATCCAAAGCCTTGTTGTTGGCGATTTTTTCTTTGATCAGATGTTTCCGGTACATGACAATGGGATCCTGTTCTTCCCAACACTTTACCTCGGCAGGCTTGCGGTATCGTTCGGGGTCGCCCATCGAATGTCCGCGGAAGCGATAGGTGCAAACTTCAAGGAAATGAGGACCTCCCCCCTGCCGCACTTTTTCGATCAGTTCACCCGCTTTCTTGTGGACCTTCAATACGTCCATGCCGTCCGTTTGCTCGGCGGGCATCCCATATCCGCAAGCTTTCTCCACAATTTCGGATACTGCAGATGCACGCGCTGTGGCCGTGCCCATGCCATACTGGTTGTTCTCGCATACCCAGAGGACTGGTAGGTTCCAGACCTTGGAAAGGTTCACCGCTTCGTGAAAGAAACCGATATTCGTCGCCCCTTCGCCAAAGATGCAAATGGTGACAGCATCCGAATGCTGGTAAAGGTCACCCAATGCCAGGCCGGCCGCCAGCGGGAGATGAGAACCGACAATGGCATGTCCGCCAAAGTAATTGCGGGTGACATCCGCCATATGCATGGATCCCCCCCGCCCCTTGGAAATACCCGTGGATTTTCCGAGCAATTCTGCC
>JBGQAS010000196.1:0-4734 GCA_041494435.1 Anaerolineaceae bacterium
AAAGGACCGGTTTTTAGGGTCTGTCGGAATAGTTAAGATCCAGATTCCACAGAATAAAGATATCAAAGATACAAAAAGACAATAAATCCTCGAAACAAGCAGGACGAGTGAAGAGGAATTAGTATTCAAATTAGATTTCATGATTAGGTGCGTACCAATTTTTGCAGACCGTCAATTTTTGAAATAAGTAACTAATAAATAACCCACTCGTCGAATCATTTTACTGCATCGGGAGATATTATGCAATTTCATTTTGATCATCGCACAATAGCCAAGATTCAACTAATCAACATGACTTACTGAGGGACTAGGACGGCTGGAGTCTTTTTATAAGTGAACATAACAATTCTTTTGCTGTGACCCCTGGTAACATCAAAAGACACACGGAATCAGGCTATAATTTTGGATCAACTGAAATATAATATTTTAATAATAGAGAGAAATCATTTGTCTGCCTGGCTATCGCCTTGGTAGATAATGGAATGACATAAATTCAATAAAATCTGTAACCAACAATGAAAAGCTAGGACCCTTTGAAAAAAAGCTCGTTTCAATCGCTAGAGAATAAGAAGATAGCAATTGTGCATGATGCCTTGGTAGTCACCGCGGGATCTGAAAAGGTGGCTTTGCATTTATCCAATCTTTTTCCCAATGCGCCGATATTTACTTCTGCTTATCTACCCGAAAAAACCTTCCCCGAGTTCAAATCAAAAAATGTGAAGACATTGCCCTTGGCTTCGCTGGTAAAGAATGAGAAGCAATTTAAATATCTGTTTCCACTTTGGTATGCGGGTTTCTCCCACTTGGATCTAAAAGGTTACGATATCGTGATTTCTTCGGCAAATTACCTGGCCAAGTATATCAACCCGCCATCATCTACGGTTCATGTTTGTTATTTGCACAACCCATTTCGATACCTGTGGAAACCCGATGCCTATAGCGATCAAAGTGTGCCCTATAATCACGCTGCCATGAGCTTTGTTCGGCTTATGTTACCCATTTTTCGACAAATCGATATTCGCAGGACGCGAAAAATAAAGAATCTACTAACAAACAGTCAAAATGTGGCGAACCAGATTGAAAGAATCTATGGATTAAAAGCCGAGGTGATTTATCCTCCGATTAATTTTGAAGAATACTCATTTTCCAAGGAAACAGACAGTTACTATCTCTATGCGGGCAGGTTAATTTCCCATAAGCGGGTAGACCTTGCTATTGAAGCCTGTAAGTGCTTGAAACGTCCCCTTGTTATCGCAGGAGACGGATTGGAACGATCAACGCTTGAAAAACTAGGTGGAGAAAATGTTCGATTTATGGGACGGGTATCACCAGAGGAATTGAAGCATCTTTATTCCCATTGCCGTGCATTGATTTTTCCCAGTGACGAAGATTTTGGGATTGTTCCTGTGGAAGCCCAGGCATCTGGGAGACCGGTCATTGCCTACCAATCAGGGGGAGCGCTGGAGACTGTGGTTGATAATGAAACAGGGATATTTTTTTCACAGCAAGCTGTTGAATCGCTGTGTGAAGCAATGATCCGGTTCGAAAAAATGAAATTTGATCCAGCTCGGATTCGAAGCAACGCAAAGCGTTTTGACATTTCTGTGTTCAACGACCGGATATTGGATTACTTGGAAAAACTCTGTTAATTGCAAAGGTGGGTTATGGTAAGAGCAAAGAAACCAGAAAAAATAATACCCGGGAAACCGGTTTTGGAAATCCTCCTTCTCTTTCTAGGAGATTTGTTAGGGCTTGGGCTTTCAATTCTTCTTGCATCGGCAATTCGTTACTTGATCCCTTTATCAGGCGGAAACGTTTTTTTTGATCCCCAGATTGGTCGAACTTATGCTTTTGTTATCCTATTTTGCTTGATAACATTGGCTTTAAGAGGGTTATATCCAGGATGGGGTCGAGCTTCGGTAATCGAGTTGAAGCAAGTGATTGAATCGATCACCCTCGCCTATGTGCTTACAAGTGGGTTGATTTTTATCCAGGGAAATCTAGCCCAATATTCCCGGTCTGCTTTTCTATTGAGCTGGTTCTTCGCCATATTGATACTACCCGTAAGTCGTTTCCTGATCAGGAAAATGATTGCTTTGTTCGCCTGGTATGGAGAACCCGTTGTGATCCTTGGATCAGTCAAAAGTATACAATTGGTCAAAGAAAGGCTTGTCACCTTTAAAAGAATAGGGATGAGACCGGTCCTCGGCATTTCTCTCGATTCTCCAAAACACCGATCCGATACTGAGCCATTTGTCATTCCTTGGTCGGAGAATTTATTGAGATCGATACTTAAATCAAATATCAGGACCATAGTGCTTGCTACACCATCTTCCATTCTTAGAAAGGATTTCCCACACATATTTAAAGAGATAAGTTTGAAATTTCAAAAGACCGTCTTTATCCTCGAAAACGATTTATATAGCACAATGATGGCCGAGCCCATCGAAATCAAGGGATCTCCAGCCCTTGTGTCAAAACAAGCTTTATTAAACCCGACCATTCGCTTTATTCAGCGATTAGTGGATTATTTTCTTTCGATAATTGTCCTTATTCCCGTTTTATTATTAGGCATATTGCTTGCCATATGGATCCGGATCGATTCCCCGGGCTCTATTTTTTATAAGCAAATCAGGGTCGGAAAAGACGGCAAGAGATTCGAACTTATTAAATTTAGAACTATGGTTGCAAATTCCCATGAAATTCTCGAGAAAGTATTAAAGGACCCAAAAGCCAAAAATGATTGGAGCAGATATCACAAGATTGAGAATGATCCACGGATAACCAGGGCGGGCAAATGGATCAGGCGGTTCAGCCTGGATGAGTTGCCACAAATTATCAACATCCTCCGTGGAGATATGAGTCTGATTGGTCCCAGGCCTTTGGTTCCAGCAGAATATAAGGAATTGGGAGATGCAGCCCCATTAATCTTTTGTGTCCGGCCCGGAATGACGGGATGGTGGCAGGTCAATGGAAGGAATAACCTCTCTTTTGAGGAAAGAACGCAACTCGACTTTTATTATGTCTTTAACTGGTCATTATGGCTCGACCTATTTATTTTCATAAAAACCTTTTGGGTTATGATAGTACCGGAAAACGAGAAGAAATAGCCCAATAGAATACCAGGGTCCTTGTCAATGGCAAATCGATCTTCGTGAATTATCAATTAAGGGGGGTTATCAACTTAAGCAAATATTGTTAACAAAAAAATGAGTTTGAAGAGCATGTCTTGTGTATGAAGATGTGAAAAAATGGGTATGCATCATATCTCGATTTCCTTACAGCTCATTAATGATTTCCAATTATCTGCCTAAGGATTTTTAAATTCGTTTCTTTTTATTTGTTTCAGAATCATTTCTCTTCTAGTCCCCACCCTTTTTAATCTATCATTTTGATCAGCCGATCCAAGCTGACATTTGGGTATGGTTGTGTAGGTAAGGTTGGGAGAAAAATACGGATCATCTTTTTGCAGCCATTCCTCCAAATGATCATACGCTCGCGCAAGATCATTGATCGGAGTTCGGTACCCACGAGATTGACCTTCAAAATGGATAAGCGTTGCGAATGGATCATAAAGGTTTCGATATCCTTTTTTGATTGCTTTTAAACAGAAATCGATATCACTGAATATCAACTGATATCCTTCATCGTAACCACCCAATTCCTCGAAAACACTCCTACGAACCATTTGACAGGCACCGGTAACGGCACTGACATTGCGATACCAATCCACTGAACCTAATAGACCATAATAATGTTCAGGAGCATTGAGGTAAAGATGACCAATAATTCCTTGCATCCCGATAACCATTCCCGCATGTTGAATGGTATGGTTGGCATGCAGTAATTTGGCACCGACAACTCCGATCTCTGGTAACAACGCCCATTGTGCGAGCTCCATAAGCCAGTCAGGTTGAAGCACTTGCATATCATTGTTTAAGAACAACAATAAATCCGAGTGAGAGGCTGCGGCACCTAGATTTATTGCTCTTGAATAGTTAAAAGATTCGTTAAACTGGATAATTCGTATTTTCTGATTTAGCTCAAGGTCAGCATAATAGGAAAGTACTTTCGGATCATCACTCGCGTTATCAACCAGTACGATCTCATAATTTGGATAACTGGTTAACGAAAATATTGAATTCAACAAAGTCTGAAGAACTTTAGGTTTATTTTTTGTGGGGACTATGATTGAAATGGATGGTTCTTTCGTTTTCCACATTAACCTTCGACCCTGTTTTATTTGTTCAACTTTTGCAACTTTGATTCCAACCCTTGATAAATGGGAAAGAATAACTCGATCAGTCTGCTGCTCATTTCGATTTTGATATTGTGTTTGGTGGACCAGGACTTGTGGAATGTGCTGTATTTTGGCTGATTTTTCTGCTAACAGAAATAACAGCTCCCTTTCCTGATGGGAGAAATCTAGATGAGGATCAATCATCTGAGCAACTTGTTTCACAACTTTTTTATTAATTATCGCGCGGGATAAATAATTGATTGAAAGCAGGAGTTCGGGTGAAAGCTGGGAGGGTTTGAAAAACGGGACGGGGGAAGCTGTTTGATTCGTTTTCTCATCACAATCGCAATAATAAACTTGTGCATCTGGAAAGGAATCATGGGCAGAATAGAATTGATCAAAAAAGGTGCTTGAAAACTCATCGCCAGGGGTGCAGCTGACAATAAATTCGCCCGTTGCGACCTTTAATGCGAATTTAATGCTCCTATTTAGGT
>JBGQAS010000280.1:0-3583 GCA_041494435.1 Anaerolineaceae bacterium
TCGATCAATGTTAAGAATGAGGAGGAGGTGGGATTGGAAAGAATAGTAGGTGACGCAGAGTTTCATTTTGAAACTCATTGGGAGTTCAAAAAAGGAGAAGAGATATGAAAGCTCGAAAACTATTTTTAGTAATAAGTGTGCTCATGGCAGCAGCGATGGTATTGAGCGCATGCGGCAATAGGCCGAAAATCACCCTTTCCTTCCGGGTGGTTGACCGCGCGTATCTGCCATCCCCCGACAAGGTAGCCCAGGAAATCCAGGCTCAGTTAAAAGAGGTGGGGATCGATGTCAAGCTGAAGGAAATGGAATCAGCTGCTTTCATCGACGCTACTTCAGCTGGAACGGAAGGTTTCTACCTGTTGGGCTGGAATGCCGATTATCCGGATGCCACCAACTTCTATGACTATCATTTCGGCAATGCCCAAAACAAGCAATTTGGCAACCTGTACCCCGATATGGTGGCAGAAATTGCTGCAGCGGCAAAGACCTCTGACCCGGCTGTCCGCCAGGCCCATTACGACAAGGTCAACCAGATGCTCAAAGACGACGTCATGATGATCCCGGTTGCGCATGGTGGTTCCTCCACCGCCTACCAAGCAAATGTGGTCGGTGCACACTCCAGCCCGCTTGGTAATGAGATGTTCAGCGTGGTCAACAATGGGACCGATACGTTTGTCTGGATGCAGAACGGCGAACCCAATGCCCTTTGGTGCAACGATGAATCCGATGGCGAGACCCTGCGCGCCTGCGAGCAGGTTTATGAATCTCTGCTGGGCTTTAGTGTTGGTGGCACGGATGTAGTCCCCTCTCTTGCCACCGGCTATACCCCGAATGCAGACCTCACCGAGTACACCTTCGCTTTGCGCCAGGGTGTCAAGTTCCAGAATGGTGATGCATTTAATGCCAATGATGTGGTGGCAACTTTTGCTGCCCAATGGGATGCCAAGAGCCCCAATCATGTCGGCCGTACCGGCACCTTTGAGTACTTTGGTGCCTTCTTTGGAACCTTCCTGAATGCCGATACCAAGGTTGCCAGCATCACCACAACCAATGGTTTGGATTCGCTGGCTGCCCCCGACTGCACCTACGGGGGTGAATTTAAATCCATCGAAGCAGTGGATGCCAATACGGTCAAGTTCACATTATGCTTTGCGGATCCCGCCTTCGCTTCGAAAGTGGCATTCTCCGTTTTTGCCATCCAGAGCAAGGCTTACCTGGATGCGAACAATGGCGATTCCGTGAAAATGAGTGAAAAACCAAACGGCACCGGACCCTACATGGTGAAAGCATGGAACCGTGGCGACAGTGTCGTCTTCGAAGCCAATCCCACCTACTGGGGCACTCCGGCTTTGACCAAGAACCTGATCTTCCGCTGGTCAGAACAATCCGCCCAGCGCTTGCTTGAACTCCAGGCAGGCACCGTGAACGGCATTGACAACCCTGGACCGGATGACATTGCAGCGATTGAAGCAGATACCAACCTCAAGCTGTATCCCCGCCAAGGGTTCAACATTTTCTACATCGGTTTCTGCAATACCATCCCACCCTTTGACAATTTGCTTGTTCGCCAGGCAATTTCGTACGCCATCGACCGCCAAAGGATCGTGGACCAGTACTATGCCAAGGGCTCCAGCGTGGCCGTCAACTTCGTTCCCCTCTTCGTGAAACCAGGCGCCAGCCCCAATATTCCCTGGTTTGATTTCGACCAGGCTAAGGCAAAGGAGCTACTCAAACAAGCTGGGTACACCGTACCGTAATCAGATCTAGTTTTGGTTAAATATGGATGGGGTTGGGCTTCCAACCCCATCCATAATCTAAACCAGAGATAGAAAGAAATAAATGCCTCAATTTATCGGACGCCGCCTGCTATTATTGATTCCCGTGTTGCTCGGGGTGCTCCTGGTCACGTTTGTGATCGTGCGCCTCATCCCGGGCGATCCGTGTGTAACCATGCTGGGTGAACGGGCCACGCCAGCCAAATGTGAGGTGTTTTTAACCCGTTACGGCTTGAACGATAATATTGTCGTCCAATTTGGCCGATACTTGGGGAACCTGGTTCAAGGCGATTTCGGTAACTCGATCAAATTCACCCGCCCGGTGACGGATCTGATTGCAGAACGCCTTCCCCTGACCATGGAATTGACCCTGCTGGCGATGTTGTTTTCCACGGTGGTGGGAGTTGGATTGGGGGTAATTTCTGCCCTCAAACGTAATACCATCATCGATACGGTGACCATGGTCATTGCGAACATCGGCATCTCGATGCCGGTGTTCTGGTTGGGGTTACTGCTGGCTTATATTTTTGCCTTATTGTTGAAAGGGACCCCATTTGTGCTGCCGCCCTCCGGCCGATTTACTGCCGGCGTGGCGCTGAAGGACCTTGCTGTAGTTTGGGGGTTGAAAGACCTGACCGGGTTTAAGAAATTTATTGTTGAATTAGCATCGAACACGGTTTTGATCAATTGCCTATTCACTGGAGATTGGAAGATACTATGGGATTCTTTGCGGCACCTGATCCTGCCCGCTGTGGCCGTGGGGACGATCCCCATGTCGATCATTGCCCGCATGACCCGCTCCAGTTTGCTGGAAGTCGTTGGACTGGATTACATCCGTACGGCACGAGCCAAGGGGTTGGTGGAGCGCAAGGTGATCAGCAAACACGCCTTTCGCAATGCGCTGATCCCCATCGTAACCATTATTGGGATAGAGACGGGGGGGCTGCTTTCTGGAGCGGTACTTACCGAGACAGTATTCGCGCTGCCCGGGATTGGCACAGCCCTGGTGGGTGCCATTTTAGCTCGCGATTACCCGGTGGTGCAGGGGTTCACCATCGTCATCGCGCTCATCTTCGTAATGGTCAATCTCATCGTGGACTTGTCGTATGCGTATCTTGATCCGCGCATCCGGCTGGATTAGGTGGAGTAAACATGGATAAAACGATAAACCCCATCACTCTGCCCATAAGCGAACGTCGTTCGCCCACTCGCGAGGCTTTACGCAACCTATGGAAGCATTCATCGGGAAAAGCCGGCATCATTATCCTTACGTTCCTGGTGCTGGTAGCCATTTTTGCGCCGGTCATCGCACCATACGACCCGACGCAATTATTGAAGGATCAGCAAAGAAGGTCACCTCCTTGCATTCACCTATTAGGTTGCCCGGCTAATCAGCAAGAGCACATTTTCGGGATTGACGGCAACAGCCGTGATCTGTTCTCGCGGGTGATTTACGGGTCGCGATTATCCCTGCAGGTAGGGGTGGCGACGATGGCCTTCGCTATTGTGATAGGAACTCTGATCGGTGCTGTGTCTGCTTATGCTGGCGGAGCTGTGGATAACATCCTCATGCGCATCATGGACGTGCTGATGGCTTTTCCAAGCCTGCTCCTGGCAATCGCGATCGTATCAGTGCTGGGGATGGGGCTGATCAATGCGCTACTTGCGATTGGGATCGTTTCCATTCCCCGTTTTGCCAGGCTGGTACGATCGACGGTGTTATCCGTTAAAGAGCTCGATTACGTGCAGGCTTCCCGCGCCCTGGGAGCTTCACCGATGCGCATCTTGTTCAGACGCATTCTGCCCAA
>JBGQAS010000444.1:0-2150 GCA_041494435.1 Anaerolineaceae bacterium
AGCAATGTCTCGGACAGTTCTAATGGCGTCCAGTGGAGCCCGGCAAATGCCCTGGGGTATATCCTCATCGCTGTTCTTCTGGTTGGGGGTTCGATCTGGTTTACGCTTGTCCGCAGAAAAAATGATCAAAAGGGAACCATCCCCAATAAATGAGCATTCCCTTGCTCGTCGTCCTGGTACTGGTCTGGATCGCGGTGGTGGTTTTTTGCCGTCAGTACCGGATTTGGATCCTTTATTATTTGGTAGGGACTGTAGGGCTGGCATATTTATCGGTGTATATCATCTCCAAAGTGCTCGTATTTGAACCCATTCTGGCGCACTCTGTAGCCATCGCTGTTCATGACTCTCTGAATTTCATAAACATTCCAACGGAGATCTTTCAAAATGCACCCGGGGTGTTGTTAGTCCTCGTGGTAACCCAAAAGGTGGGTTGGACGGTATTACAGATCGGGGTGGAATCTTCCGGGTTGCTCGAGATATGCGTCCTTGTCAGCTTGGTGGTTTTTTATCCCCTGTGGACCTGGCGAAAAAAGGTGATGATGGGGTTGATTGGCATCGCTTTCACCTGGTTTGCAAATGTGGCACGGATGCTGCTCATTGCCTTGATGTTGCATTTCTTTGGCAAGGAAGCTTTGGTGATTGCGCACACCTTCATTGGAAAGGCTTTCTTTTTCCTTGTCACCATAGGGATTTACTGGTTCCTGGTCACCGCCAACTCATTACCTGATATCAAACGCAAAATCCTTGCTCGGCCGGGTAGCGAATGAGAGATTTTTTCCTGCAGTTCACCATTTTCTGGGGAGTCTGGATCCTTGTGCCGGTCCTTGTGGATGGACTCACCACCCTGGTCGGCTTGATTAGCTATTTTATTTTTCTCCTGAAACACCGCAAACCGAATCCTCACTTGAAGTTCCATCCCATGGTTTCCATCATCATCCCGGTGAAAAATGGTGCAAGCACGTTACGGGATTGTGTGGAATCCATCGCCAGCCAGGATTATCCCATCGACCAGCTTGAAGTTTTCATTGTGGATAATGGTAGTACGGATAACTCCTACAAGATCTTCCAGGAGCTTCAATCTGGGTTGAATCTTCGTCTCGCGTGGAATTCTATCGCGGGGCGCGGAAAAGCATGGGCGCTCAATGCTGGCATTCATCTGACCTCTGGAGAATATGTGTTGGGTGTGGATTGCGACGTGATCATGGCCAGCGATGCGGTTCGTCGAATTGTTGAAGCCATGGAAGCTGATCCCAAGGTGGGCGCTGTCACAGCCACCCTGGTGATCATGCCGCCGCCCCAGGGTTCTTCCCGGTTTCGCAAAGTATTGGATGCTTGCGAATTCCTTGAATATGCAACGGTTTTTGGAGTAGGGCGTACCTCGCAGTCCATCACTCGCTCCCTGTATACCCTTTCTGGTGCTTGCACTGCATTCCGCCGTGAAGCCTTGCTTTCTACATTCCTTTACAACAAATCCACGGTCAGCGAAGATACAGATATTACTTTTCAATTGTATGAACGCGCATCAACCTACAAGATTTCCATCATTCCCCGGGCAATTGTTTTTCTGCATCCCATCGGATCCCTGGCTGAATTGTACGCGCAGCGGGTGCGCTGGCAGCGTGGGCAGTTGGAGGTAAGCGCCATGCATACCCGCCTGATGTCCAAGTCGGTGGCACGCCTGACCGGATTTTCGCCCGCCCGGGCGCTGTTGGTGGATCATACGCTTTCATTCCCAAGGCTGGTCTGGATGTTCTTCATCCCCATCCTGCTCGTGTTTGGATATTCGACCTCCCTGATTGTCTCTGCCTATTTGCTGGTATATCTTTTTTACCTGCTCATTGAATTCCTTTGGTTCATCGCCGCAGGGATCTTCGCCCAACCAGCCACCCGCCGAAGGATTCTCAAGCACTGGTACGATATACCCCTGATGCCCTTCTACCGCATCCTTGTCTTTTTTTTCCGCTTCAGCGGGTTCCTTTATGCCCTTTCCGAACCTGGCACCTGGGGTGTCCCCGATCCCGGGGAACAGGTCCGTTATGGTATTCGCGATATCCGCGATTGGCTCAAAGCAAAGCTCCATTTGTAGTTCTGACTTACAATTGCCTTTATGGAAGAATTATTCCGTTCGGGGTATGTGGCGGTTATTGGGC
>JBGQAS010000171.1:0-5141 GCA_041494435.1 Anaerolineaceae bacterium
AGGTATCGATTCCGGATGAACGGAGCAGATTTCATCTTACTGACCCCTCAGACCAAAGACCTGACCCAGGGTCCTCAAGATGATCAAGAAATCCAACAAAATATTCCGTTGCTTGATGTAATAAAGGTCATATTCAAGTTTGATACCGCTCTCTTCCACTGTGGCAGCATAGTTCTGATTGATTTGCGCCCAACCACCCAGACCGGGTTTCACAAATAATCTGGCTCGATAGAACGGGATTTGTTTTTGCAACAGTTCAACAAATTCCGGGCGTTCTGCACGAGGCCCTACCAGGCTCATTTCGCCTTTGAGAACATTGATGAATTGGGGAAGCTCATCAATATGGCTTTTTCGCAGGAATTTTCCCATCCACGTTACCCGGTCATCATTTTCGATGGCCATTCGCGGGACCCCATCCCCTTCGGCGTCTTTACACATCGTACGAAACTTTATCATCTGAAAAGGCACACCGTTCTTCCCCAAGCGTTCTTGCTTGAAAAAGATCGGTAACCCGTCATCGAGTAATAATGGAATCACTACGACCGGAGAAAGCGCAAGCATGACGGTTAATCCAACGAGTGCACCGATAATATCGATTAGTCGTTTTGTCACTTCAAAGAAGCTGTCGGTATGGGATTGATCTATGAACGAGCGTAACAGCCAGTCGGATTGGAGATAGAAAATGGGTACACGGCGCAACAAGCTTTCATAAACATAGGGCATAGTGGTTACGTCGACGCCTTTTTCTTCAGCCTCGATCAGGCTTTGGAACATTTTTGGACTCATTTGATGGGTAATAGCAATGATCAAATCAGAAATACATTCTTTTTCGATGAGGCTCAGAAGGTGGGCACTGTTCCCGACCACCGGTGTGCCCTCGATGACATTGTGTGCTTTCTCGGGATCATCATCAATCACACCCACTAGGATGAATGGAGAAGGTTTATTTTCCTTGACAGCTTTGACCATGGCGGTACCAGCTTTGCCCCCACCAATGATTAACGCTCGACGGAGGAATTGAGGAGCAGCAAAAACCCGGATGTAAAGCAATCGCCAAATCAAAGTCAATAGGACTACACAGATGCCAAAAATCGCCACTGCGCGGCGTGGAAGCGTGTTAGGGTTGTTTGCGGTGAAAAACAAGATGAGATATCCAACCGCAACTATAGCTGCTGAAAAGAGAATGCCTTTAATCGTCTCTCTAGCACTATTGGAACGACGTATTTCGTAAAGTTCAACCAGCAGGAACAGTAGCCAAATGAATGGCATTAAGTAAAACCAAAATGGAGGACGTTGCTGAAGGAAAGCCCATGAAAAATGTAACCAATCGCTTTGGCCCCAAAAATACAATCCCACCATGAGCGAGAGAAAACCCACAAAGAGGTCACCCAAGAACAGGATGATCCGTCTTTCACTCGAGCGAAGACGCCAACCTGATTTAAGATTGCTTTTTTCCAGATTTGCCATGTCAGGAGAGTATTTCTCTTTTTCTAAAAGTAAGGATGCTGAAGAGGAAGCCAGTTCCCCAACTCAGGTGCATAACTGCTACCGAAAGTGGAAACCCTACCAACAGCCATCCTTTTTTCTCGCGGATCGCCCGGGGAAAAATGACACCCATAAGTATAAACCCATAGACAAGGATTTCAAGGATGAGGGCAAAAAAGACCAAAGGGCTGAAAAAACCGCCAATGAATAGACAAAAAAGTGAAAAGACAAACAAAGGAGGCAAAAGTTGTCTCCAACGAATGGAACCAGGATACCTTCGAATCATTTGCCATTTCCAAAACCCATAACGGTAATATTGCTTGTTTAATGCCGAAAGGTCAGCCCGGGCTGTATAGTTGGAACGTATTTCAGGGTCCAACCAGATTACCCCACCCTGTTTGCGGATGCGGGTATTAAATTCGTAATCTTCGTTAGTTAATAAGGTTTCGTCAAACTCGCCTACCTTACCTACCAATTCACGCCGAAAGGCACCAAAAGGGACTGTATCTACACTGGCAGCTTTATCGCTGTGTCGATACATGGCATCACCTACTCCTACCGGGTGAGACGCCGCAACGGCTATGGAACGAGCTATCCAGGTTTCATTCCCTGGGCGGATTTTCCAGACTCCGCCAACATTATCCCCCTTGCCATCCAATATGTCTTGCACTGACTTCTCAACGTAATCCGGATTCGGAGCAGAATGAGCATCCAGACGGATGATTATTTCACCTGTGGAATTCTGTATGGCAATGTTCAATCCGCTAGGGATGATCTTTTTGGGGTTATCAACAATTTTGCATTTCAATTCGGGGTGTTGTGATTGGAACTTGCCAATTTCCTCGCTAGTTCCGTCTGTGGAAAAGGCATCGGCGATGACAATTTCCATCAATTTACAAGGATAAGTCTGAACCCGCAAGGCGTCCAACAAAGACCTGATGGTATTAACTTCATTCAAACATGGGATGATGATCGAGACAGTCGGTTTAGTCATTTTCCCCACGATCGAATCATTCCATGCCAGTTATTATTCTTTTGATCCATTGCGCACTGGCTACCCAGCGAATTAATGACAGTTGCACGTCTTTTCTTCGTGGCAGCCAGAATCATCGCCGCAACCACAATCTTCATCGTGCACAAGTGCTACGGATTCTATCTCTACAGAAGCACCTTTGGGTAATGCAGCCACCTGAAAAGCTGAACGCGCTGGGGGTTCAGTGGTGAAATATTCTGCATAAATGGCGTTCATTTTGGTAAAATCAGCAATGTCCTTCAGGAAAACCGTGGTTTTAACGACATGAGCAAGGTTCGATCCCCCTGCTTCCAAGATCGCGGATAAATTATTAAGTGCTTGATGTGTCTCAGCTTCCAACCCACCTTTGACCAATTCGCCGTTGGCGGGATCAATGCCAATTTGTCCGGCTGTGTATAAGAATTTGCAGGCTTTTACACCAACTGAATAAGGTCCAATCGCCTTGGGTCCTTTTTCCACGGTAATGATTTCCCGACATTTGCATGGTGACATCTGAACCTCCGAAGGGTTTAGTTCTAATTATTTGGATTTAATAAACATAGTATACCCGTGAATGTCACTTTGCTTGACAGTCACTATCCCATCGGGTAAAATCGCTTTACCTTAGTCCACGGGCCTGTAGCGCAGTTGGGAGCGCGCTTCAATCGCACTGAAGAGGCCGGGGGTTCGAATCCCCCCAGGTCCACTAGGTAGCAGGCTCGAAGACTTACCCAAATGGGCCCATAGCGCAGTTGGGAGCGCGTCTCAATGGCATTGAGAAGGCCGGGGGTTCGAATCCCCCTGGGTCCACTGAACAAAAGCCAGGCAAGAGTAGTAAGCCATCCGTCAGCGAGTGCGGGAAAGTTGAGTGAAAGCCCGGCAGAGTGTCCGCGGAGCACATAGGCCGAACTCACTTGTCAGCCTTGAAAAAGGCAGGCTATCCGGGTGAAATGCCTGGATCGGAGAAGTCCGTTAGATCTTGCCTGAGAGGTCCAGGGCAACTTGGACAAACAGGGTGGTACCGCGGAGAAACCTTCGTCCCTGTAGGACGATGGTTTTTATTTAACTAGCAAAAGGATGTGACCATGACAGACAATCCAGCTGGCTACAACCCGACCGAAATCGAACCCAGATGGCAAAAGAAATGGGAAGTGGATGGTCTTTACCATTCGGATATCGACCTGAAAAGACCGAAGCATTATGCCCTAATGATGCTTCCCTATCCTTCGGGAGATTTGCATGCCGGTCATTCCTATGCCTATGTCCCTCCGGATGCCCGAGCGCGGTTCATGCGCATGAAAGGGTTTAATGTCCTCTTCCCCATTGGATTCGACGCATTTGGTTTGCCGGCTGAAAATGCCGCGATTCAGCGTAACATCCATCCCCGGGATTGGACCTTCAAGAGCATCGACCGGATGCGCAACCAGTTGAAAAGCTTGGGAGCCATGTTCGATTGGCGCCGCGAGATCATCACCGCCACCCCGGAATACTACAAATGGACTCAATGGTTTTTCATCCAATTCTTCAACCACGGGCTTGCGTACAAGAAGATGTCCCCAGTCGATTGGTGTCCTCATGACAATACTACGCTCGCGCGAGAACAGGTGATTGACGAAGACCGCCACTGCGAACGCTGTGGGACCCCGGTTATCAAAAAGAATCTGGACCAATGGTTCTTCAAGATCACCAAGTACGCTGATGAATTGTTGGATTTCAGCAAAATCGATTGGCCGGAGCGTGTAAGAGTCTTGGAAACGAACTGGATCGGTCGCTCGGAGGGTGCAAGATTGACTTTCCGGACTGAAGCCGGGGATCCGCTGGAAGTCTTCACCACCCGCCCCGATACGCTTTGGGGTGTTACCTTCATGGTACTTGCCCCGGAGCATCCGCTGGTGAAAAAGGTCACAACGTCTGCTCAACAAGGTGCTGTAGATACGTATCTGGAACAAGCTCTCAGGCAATCGGATATCCAGCGGGAATCTTTGGAAAAGGAAAAGACGGGCATTTTCACGGGTGGATATTCCATTAATCCTGTAAACGGAGAGAAGATTCCCATCTGGATCGCAGACTACGTGCTGATGACCTACGGCACAGGAGCCATAATGGCTGTTCCCGCTCACGATCAACGTGACTTCGAATTCGCGCGCAAGTTCAACCTGCCCGTTCGGGTTGTCATTCAACCCGAAGATTCTCCAGCCATCAAATCCGCAGAAATGACCGCGGCAATCCCAGCTTCGGGTGTGATGGTCAACTCAGGTGAACTCACCGGTACTCCGGGAGATAAGGCGTTTGAGAAAGCCATCGATTTCATCACACAGAAAAAAGTTGGCAAAAAAGCCGTCAACTACAAATTGAGAGATTGGCTGGTTTCAAGGCAGCGCTATTGGGGCTCTCCGATTCCCATTATCTATTGTAAAAAATGTGGAGCTGTTCCCGTGCCTGAAGACCAGCTTCCCGTTCTTTTACCTGACGATATTGAATGGAAACCAACTGGCGAAAGCCCTCTGAAACTCCACCCCACCTGGCGTTTCGTCAAATGCCCAAAATGCGGCGGTGATGCGGAACGGGAAACCGATACCCTGGATACTTTCATTTGTTCCTCCTGGTATCACCTGCGCTATCTCAGCCCTCATTACGATAAGGG
>JBGQAS010000275.1:0-3616 GCA_041494435.1 Anaerolineaceae bacterium
CATAACGACCGAAAACACAAATCGAAAAAATATTATACATGACGACATAAGTCTGACGCAGTCTGTCATTCCGGGCTTGACTAAGCCTGCCCCGTACTTGATACGGGGGAATCCAGGCTCCTAAGTGATAGTTTCCTGCTTTCGCAGGAACGACGTCTGGATTCCCGCTGGAGTTTACCCCGTACCTTGATACGGGGCGGGAATGACCTCCTCTACTGTGATTAATGCCGCCGCGTATAATAAAGGGTTTAAAAACTTCATGTATGGCAAGATCCAATTTCGTTATACATCCTGGCGTATAAAATATTTGCCAATTTTCCATTTGAGCTTAAGAAAATTGTTGTTAACAGTATGAATGCCGCTCACAACATATCCAGGAACACTTGCCCCGTATTATTTCCCGCTTCAGATGAGTTATAGAAATCGGGGCTGGAAAATCGGTATTTACCAGGGTAAAAAGGCTATTCAATTATTCCAAGATTCCATTCTTCCAGATTTTATTATGAAAACATTATTATTTTTTAAAAAAAATCAATTCGAAAACTCTTTAATTAACCGAAATTTAATAATGTTTTTTAGTTTTGTCATTTTGTCCTAATCAATCAAACTTTTCATAAAGAGCGGTAATTAGATGAAGTAGGCTTATTCTTTTATAATGGTCAGGTTTAATTTCTAACCTATTAAAACCATTTAACATTTTTGTCATTCCATCTTCTTCCATCCAATATTCAAATTTAAAAATTTATTGGTACAGGTTTTGCTTCTTTAAAAGTAAAATCATTTTAAAAGGAGCAGTAACAATGGATTGTTCTATGAAATCAAAAGGTTTTAGTCTGATTGAAATTCTAATCGCCTTAGTTATTTTATCCATTGCCCTTTTGGCTTTGGCTGGTTTAATGGCCCAAACAACAAAAAATAATTCCTTTAGTGGCCGTATCACAGAAGCTGCCACATTTGCCCAAGACAAATTAGAAGAATTAAGGGCAATTTCGTGGGGCACCATTACTCCAGGATCAGACAAAATGAGTTTTAATGGAATGGATTTTGCTCGAAATTGGACTGTTGCCACAAGCGGAAATCTTAAGACGATCAGTATTACCATTAATTGGAACGATAAGACTTCTCACTCCATTACACTTCGTTCGGTCGTCACACAATGAGGTTTTTAATATGAGAAATCTAAACCGGATCAACCCCGTTAGAAACTCCAGTCGTTCAACCCAGAGGCTCTCGATGGACGGGGCATTAAACCCCGCCGGAATTATTCTGAAATCTAACCCCGCTGCAGAGCAGCGGGGCATTATTTCTAACGGGGTCAACACCAAAGGTATCACTCTCATCGAATTGTTAGTGGCTCTGGTCATTTGTGGAATAGTCATTGCTGGAATCTACCGCCTCTTTGTTGCCCAAAGTAAAGCCTATACCGTCCAAGATCAAGTCGTCGAAGTCCAACAGAGCATACGAAGTGCGATGGAAATTTTATTAAGAGACCTTCGCATGGCAGGCTTCGATAGTGATAATGTGGGCTCTACCATTACCATCTCTAATCCTATCATTGTCGGAGATCATTCGGTGACGGTAAGCTATGAATATGATAATACCACCCAATACACTGTCACTTATTCAAGAGAAGCAGCCACGAAAAGGTTGCTTCGGCAGTTGACCATCAACAATGTCGCTGGTCCTCAGGAGGTTCTATTAGAAAATGTCGAGGTTCTCGATTTTACCTATGGGGTCGATACCAATGATGATGGGGCCCTGGATAGTTGGGTTTCTGCAGGAGGCATTGGGATTGGGAAGGTGGTGGCTGTTCGTGTGGGTTTAACCGCAAATCCTGACCAAACCAACCCAGATGTGAAGAACTGGGTTTCTCCGAGAACCTTAACCTCTGCCGTGACGTTAAGAAATCTATGCTTTAAAAAATAGGTCGCCCAATGCAATCCAGCCTGAAAACTTAAATTCAATCATCGACTGACAAAGGAGCAAGAAATATGACCACCCAAAAAGTTGACATTTTTAAAAACCAAACCGGGGCAGCATTAGTCATTGCTTTGATCATGATCATCGTGATGACGTTGATCGTCCTGGCCGCCTCCTTTACCTCCAACTTTGAGATCAAACTGGCAGGAAATAAAAGAGGGTCCACGGATGCCTTTTATGCAGCCGACAGTGGAATTCAGGTTGTCATGGGAAGAATTGAAAATTTTAATTTACCCGGGCAATATGTCAATGATAAATACAATCCTTTCACCGATCCTAATAATCCAAACCCAACCAATGCAGGGGTAATCATTTCTTTTAACTCAACTCAACAGGGGGCACCAAGAGGGATAGGCATAAGCGCACTGAGCTTTGAATTTAATCATTATATGATTGAATCAACAGGGAAAGACCAAACCGAAGTGAGTCCGATTAAATCCCAATGCACCGTTCAAGAAAAGGTAGTAAGGTTAATCCCTACTATGCAAGGAGGGTATTGAACATTATGAAGAAGATAATCACATTGATCTGTTTTTTAATTCTTCTATTGAATACACCCCATCTTGTCTCGGCCATGGATACCGATATCTATGTTCTGACCTATGGACAAATACAAATCCACCCGGATGCACTCCTCCTCCTCGATCTTTCTGGAAGTATGAACTGGACACCTGCCGGGGAAACAATGTACATCTCCACCTCTCAAACTTGTGGAAATGATGTGGCTTACTACCCCAACTCCGGGACTGGACACACCAAGTCGTGTACTATTTCTTCTTCCGGCACCATCCCGAAGTATGGAGATGCAGCATGTTCCGGTCCATTTTATAGAAGCTCGGGCATAGGACATACCACTGATTGCAGTCGTATTGGTATTGCAAAAAGGGCGATTTACAATGTTTTAGACGACGACAATGTAAATGGCATCACGACAGATGACGAAACCAGTTTGGGCCTCAGGTTTGGTTTTATGAGGTTTACAGACTGTAGTAGTTCGAGTGGTGATGGAACAAATTATAGTAGTGGATGCAATAGGTTAATTAATCCATTGGACACCCACTATAGTACAATATGGAGTTCAGTCAGTGGCCAGACGGCTGTGGGGGGAACTCATCTGGCAGCAGCCTTAACCGAGGCCAGGATTTATTTAAATGACAATAAAAGTCAAGATAATGCCGCAGACTGCCGTCAGAAGTTTGTTATCTTAGTCACCGATGGTGCGGATACTTATGCTTGCAGTGGTAATGGGCAAGAAGACCAGCAAGATCAGTATAAGAGGAGAAGAGAAACCGTTGCGAAAGCCAAGGCCCTCGCAGATGCAGGTTACAAAGTCTTTGTTGTAGGCTTTGGGGCAAATATGCCCTATTGGCTGCAAAATAACCTGAATTGGGCTGCTCGTTATGGTGGAACAAAAAATTCTTCGGTCTCCCAATCGGGGAATCTAGCTGCTTATAATCCATTATCGGTTACGAGTTGTCAAACCTCCTCAACCAACCATGATGCAAATCATTATTTTGCGACGTCCGGGGATCCCGGAGAATTGACTCTTTCAGGATATGCTTATCTGGCAACTTCTGCTGATGAATTGAGCACTGCAATTAAAGGCATTGCAAAATACATTGCGGAACTCATGAAG
>JBGQAS010000302.1:0-3238 GCA_041494435.1 Anaerolineaceae bacterium
GGGTTCACCGCCGAGGTAATAGTGTCACCCACCCGGCATTCACGGACGGTTTTGAACCCAGTAGCGATATAACCCACATCTCCGGCTTCCAGGTGCTCGATGGGTTTCATATAGGGAGCAAAAACCCCAATTTCCACGGGACGCATATCGATAGACGTGGACATAACGCGGAGGTTATCCGTTGGCAGGATGGTGCCATGATAAACCCTGACATAGGCAATCACGCCTTTGTACGAATCGTAATGAGAATCAAAGACCAGCGCCTGAAGGATATCTTTCGAATCGCCTTTGGGAGGTGGGATTTGTTTGACGATCTCTTCCAGGATAAGTGGGACATTCGTCCCTTCCTTGGCAGAGATCTTCAGGATTTGTTCTTTGTTCACACCCAACAGGGAGGAAATATCTTCAGCGACAATCTCCGGTTGGGCAGAAACCAGGTCGATCTTGTTGATCACCGGAATGATCACCAGGTTGCCATCCAAAGCCAAATATAAATTCGCAAGAGTTTGTGCTTCAATCCCCTGGGTGGCATCCACCACCAGGATGGCACCTTCACAGGCTGCCAGTGCACGGCTGACTTCGTAATTGAAATCCACGTGCCCGGGGGTATCTATCAGGTTGAGTTCATAGTTTTGCCCATCGCTGGCGAGATAATTCATACGCACAGCGGATGCCTTGATGGTCACACCTTTTTCCCGTTCCAGATCCATGGTATCCAATACCTGGTTGACCATTTCCCGGTCGGAAATGGTGCCAGTCAATTGCAGTAAACGGTCTGCCAGGGTGGATTTTCCATGATCAACATGGGCAATAATGCAGAAATTTCGGATATGGTCGGTGCTCATGCCGGAAGAAAGTATACCCTAGTTTGTTTTAATCTTCGCCCAACCATTTTTCGATCGATTCCGGGAGGGTAAAAAGACGATTGAACGGAAGTTTTAAGTGGATCAGGAATTCAATATTCCCTTTTGGGCCGGTTATGGGTGAAAGGATCAACCCTTCCACATTGAAACCCTCTTGTTCAGCAAATTTAACAGTTAGCTCGAGCACATTTCGGTGGATGGCGTGATCGCGAATCACGCCCCCGCCCCTGGCAGCGTCCTTCCTGCCTGCTTCAAATTGAGGTTTGATCAGGGCAATGATCGATCCCTCGGATTTGATCCAGTTTATCGTTACTGGCAACAGAACTTTTAATGAAATGAAACTGGCATCGATAGTCACCAAATCCAACTTTTCAGGCAATTCGGTTACGTAACGTGCGTTGGTTTTCTCCATTACGATGACCCGTTTATCGTTGCGGATCTTCCAATCCAGGATGCCGTAACCAACATCAATTGCATAAACGCGGTTGGATCCATGCTGAAGCAGGCAATCCGTAAACCCCCCTGTTGAAGAACCCACGTCGGCACAAACGAATCCGGAAAGATTCTCCAGCGAAAACGAAGACAAGGCCTTTTCAAGTTTTTCCCCCCCCCTGGAGACAAACCTGGGTTCTTGAGTTAGAACGATACGATCATCTGCACCGACCATATCGGATGGTTTGTTCGCCGTAGAATCATTCACCTTGACTTGCCCAGCCATGATCATTTTTTGGGCAAGGCTTCGGCTGCTGACCAATCCATCCTGCACCATGCGGAGATCCAGACGCATTTTGGGCATGAGTGAATTCTAACTGATTATCTTCGAGTATTTCTATTGAGAATTCAGCCAGCGAAGTTATGATATATTTATTCCATGCTGAGAGCACTGATTAAGTCGATGCGATTGCGCCAGTGGCCAAAGAACGTATTTCTGCTGGCAGCCATGGTGTTCGACAAGCAACTGATCAATGTCACCAGCCTGGTCCATTCCCTGATCGGATTCTTCTTATTTTGTTTCTTATCCAGTGGCGTTTATATCATCAATGACATCATTGATGTCGAAGCTGATCGTAAGCATCCCGAAAAGAACAAACGCCCCATTGCCTCAGGACTTCTTCCCGTGACTGTTGCCATTGCAGCGGCTTCCGTTCTTGTAGTATTGCCATTAGTAGGTGCTTTCCTGCTCTCACCGACATTTGCGCTTGTGGCATTGATTTACCTGGTCCTCAACCTGATCTATTCCAAATGGCTGAAGCACATCCCGCTGATCGATGTTCTCGTGCTGGCTTCCTTCTATGTGATTCGAGTTATCGCAGGTGTGACATTAATCAAGGTTGAACGATTTTCACCCTGGCTTTACATCGTCACTACGCTGTTCGCTCTGTATATAGGCTTGGGAAAACGCCGAGCCGAATTGAAATTGATGGCTGAAAATGCCAGGGAACACCGACGAGTATTGGATGGCTATTCCATCCCCCTGCTTGATCAATTGATCACCATTGTCTCCGGAACCACCATCGTTGCCTACAGCCTGTATACCTTTACGGCAGAAAACCTGCAGGGCAGCTTTGCCATGATGCTGACCATTCCCTTCGTGATGTACGGCATATTCCGGTACCTGTACTTGATCCAGGTAAAACAATCCGGAGGAGCACCTGAAGATCTTCTCTTCACCGACCGACCTCTGCAAATTGACATCCTGCTTTGGGTTGTTGCTGTCCTTATCATTTTTTACTTAATCATGCGGTAATATGCCTGCGTTTACAGCCACAGCTCCTGGGAAGATGATCCTGGCAGGTGAACACGCGGTGGTTTATGGGCAACCCGCCATTGCTTTTCCCCTCCCTGAAATTCGAGCAAGAGTAATTATTGAGCCCAAGATCAATCAATCTCCGGGCAAAGTGATTTTCGAAGCCCCGGATGTAGGTATTACCGGTTCTTCTGAAACCTTATCGCAGGATCATGCCTTCAATCGCATACTACAAGTTTTTCAAGACCATTTCCATATCTCTCAAATCCCCGCCTGCTTGATCAGGGTTTCTTCCACCATTCCGATCGCTTCGGGGATGGGATCGGGGGCGGCAGTCTCTGCAGCTATGTTCCGGGCACTGGCAGGTTTTACCGGTATTAAAATCTCCGACCAGGAAGTCAGCGATTTGACCTTTGAAATCGAGAAAACCTTTCATGGGAACCCATCAGGGATCGATAATTCGGTAGTTTCCTTCCACCACCCCATCTATTACATAAAGAATCATCCCCTGGAAACACTGCATCTAAAAAAGAGTTTCACATTTCTTCTTGCCGACACGGGCATCCGCAGTTCAACCCGGATCGCAGTAGAAGGTGTTCGTGAAAGATGGGAGAAATCCCAGGAAAAA
>JBGQAS010000225.1:0-4246 GCA_041494435.1 Anaerolineaceae bacterium
CCATTGCAATATGTTAAGTTATTATGCTATGGGTCGTGAAAAAAAGCAAGTTATTGGATTAAATGTATCCCCTGACCTCTCAGCGCAATAAGGCAATGGCAAAGGATGCCATGAATACAACCACTGCCATCGATAAGGTGATTTGCAACATGATTAGCAACTTTCCCCGCAACGAAAGCACCTGGGTATCGCCCAGGCCAAATTGGGTATTGCTGCTGAACCCAAGGAATACGTAATCCCAAAAACCGGGTTACCAATTTTCCCAACCTTTGAGAGGTAACATGCGTTGAGGGAAGGCAAAATCGTAACGACGGGCAGTGCCATCATGACGGGCACGTGGACCACCGGCATCGATGATCCAATACCAGGTTCCGAATAGGATGAAATTAACAATCCATAAAATGAAAGTATCTTTCAGGAGCACCCCCACTCCGTTCTGCGGGCGGGAGGTGATGATGATAATCACCAATACAACCTTAAGGATTAACCGCAATGTTACCCAGGCAAGATAACCTATGGCAACATGCCGTTCCCACGAGTTGCGACGGATCAGGAAGAAGATAAGCAATACAGCGAAAAACAATATGGGAACAATATATTCGAGACTCGAAACAATTCTATCCAGCGAACGCAGGTAAGCCAGAGAGCTTTTTTGTAAAGCAAGCGGCAGCGAGAGTACATCGGAAATCAGGAAATCATGGAGTGAAATCACTGCCAGGATGATAATCATCTCGAGTGAATACTTATCCAATCGTTTGGAGTTTGTGGTTTTATCCATTGCCGTTCTCCCCATTCATAAATCCCTAAATGATTTTTCCAAAATACAATATCACAAGATCTCCTACCATTTTGAAAGAAAATGGTTGGAAGCATTCCAGGGAACACGAAAAGTGTTTCATAAGAACATTTTTTTATTCGAATTGTTTTCGTCTCGTAAATCTGAAACAAAAAACAATTCGGTCTCCATCCAGTAGGTAAACGGATCAATATCTATTCAATTAGTAAAGTTCTACTTTCCATTATGGGGAGAAAAATGAAAAATACTAGCTGTCAAAATTGACAGTATTAAATCTACTGCCTATGGGCAGGTCGTATAGGCGAATTTATTAGAAAAAGGAATTGTTTACCAGGAGTGAAAACTTACGCCTACAAACAGCGCGCTCTGTTCATACGTAGTCGAATAGCCGAATATTCATTATCTTGCGAAGGTCGATTAACCTGCGTGTCAAAATTGATCCCTCGGGGACCTATGGGCAGGCCTTATTGTCGAATAGTATTCAACTTGGAAAGAGGATCACTATGGAGGTTAACGAAAAAGAATAATGAAAAATTGCTTTTCTGGGCTGGAAAAAAAACGAAATCTATATTTACTTAATTTGCAGTAACGTCTATTTCAAAGGCTTTGTGACTTTTTTTCGGATAGCACTCTTCAAGAACATGCTCACAATTGCCGGGTCAAAATGTTTGCCTGATTGTGCCTTCAAATAATCGTTTGCATCATACTCCGACCAGGCTTCACGCTGGGGTCTCTCTGAGATGAGTGCGTCCCATACATCCACAACCGCGAAAATCCGCGCTGCAATGGGAATTTCCTCCCCTTTCAAACCCAGCGGATAACCGCTACCATCCCATTTCTCGTGATGGTAATAAGGAATATCGATTGCCTTGTGCAGAATGACGATAGGCAAGAGCAAGTCATACGCATATTGAGGATGTTTGCGGATGATCGTCCATTCTTCAGGAGTAAGTTCGCCCTTTTTCTTAAGGATGGATTCCGGGACACCCATCTTGCCGATATCATGCAATAATGCTCCACGCCGAATATTCGGCTGTTCCTGGAAACTGACACCCATAACTTTGGCAAGATTTAAAGTGATCTCCGTCACCTGGCGGGTATGACCTAAAATCTCACCCTCTCGCATTTCGAGAGCGCGCGAGAAAGCTTCAAGGGTTGCGTCATAGTACAAAGCGATTTCGATCAAGGAATGTTGTAGTTCTTCGGGTAATAGCGTACTTTCTTCTCTCATAAAAGCCCCTTTTCATGTGACCTTGCCAACTCTGCTTACGTCATCTTGATTAGAAAAGCTTCAAAACAAATTTACAAAAGCCACCATTTCACCATCAAGAAAATTATATATCAAACTGGTGTTCAATGTGGTTCCATGCCTGCATTCAGTGATTTCACAAATTGGGTTGGTAAAGAAGTACAATTATTCCATCGAGGAAATTCAAAATGCCAAATTTTGACGATTTCTTAAAACGTTTTCCACCCGACGTGCAAAATACCGTGCGTACGATATGGGATGCCCTGGGAATAGGTGAGAAGAACCGCTTTCTTGACCTTATTTCCAACTTCCCAAATGAGACCAGCCTGGTGAAGGGGTTGGTGAAACTAACCACGGCACAAATCCGCCAGGCATTTGGTACCAAACGTAACGTGGCGATCATCGGTCCGGCGAACGTCGGCAAATCCACGCTATATAACCAAATGGTGCATAACAAGGAAGACCTGGCTGCCGTCAGCCCCCTGCCCGGCACCACCCATCAGACGCAGCACGCGGATGCAGGCCTGTTCACTGTGGTCGATACCCCTGGTGCAGATGCAGTAGGTTCCCTGGGTGAGCACGAGCGCCAATTGGCTCTGTCTGCCGCCTCGCAGGCTGATTTCCTGGTCTTGATGTACGATGCCATCCAGGGGATCAAAAAAACCGAACAAGAAATCTTCCATCAGCTTTCTGCGCTCAAGCGTCCATTTATCGTGGTATTAAATAAGATCGACCTGGTGCGCGCCAAAGACCTGGAGGGAGTAATTTCCCTGGCCGCTCAGAACCTGGGTCTCAAATCCGAACAGATCATTCCCGTGGTTGCCAAGGATGGCAAGAATCTTTCACGGGTACTGCTGGCAATTGCCTCCACAGAGCCTGAGATGATGGCTGCCCTTGGACAGGCACTCCCCGGTTATCGCTGGCAGCTTGCCTGGCGTTCGATCGTAGGGGGGGCGTCGATCTCGGCGGTCATTGCGCTGACCCCCCTGCCGATCATCGATTTCATCCCTCTCGTCGTCACCCAATCTGTGATGGTGTTGGGCATTGCCCGCATCTACAGCTATAAGATCACCCCCAAACGCGCGAGCGAACTGGTGGCGACCTTCGGACTGGGCTTTCTTGCCCGAACTCTTTTCCAGGAACTCAGTAAACTGGGAGGGCTCCCGGGATGGCTCCTCTCGGCTGCCATTGCCTCCTCCACGACGATCGTCATGGGATATGCTGCCATCCGCTGGTTTGAAAAAGGGGAACGGTTGTCTTCCGATGCACTTAAGAAATTGACCAAGGAAACAACAGCCTACATGTTAGACACCCTTAAAGGTCTTGGCAAACGAAAACCCAGTAAAAAGGAACTCCAGGAACGCATCACACAATCATTGGAAGATTCGCCGCTGGCGGAAAGCCCGAAGACGCTGGATGACGAGGCAGATCAATAGCCGAAATTAGTAACAAGCTGAAAATGGATCCCAAGCTCCTCAATATCCCAACCCATTTTTCTTCCGAGCGATTACTTTATCGCAGTTACACACTGGATGACGGTGAATTCTATTATCGGATGCTCAAGGATAATTGGGATCATCTCTATGAATTCATGCCTTCTGATCTGATGCCTGTGAAAAGCAAAGAAGATGTCGCGCTCGTATTTGAAAAACACCAAGCACGATGGAATAAAAGGAAATTATTTCTCTATGGGATTTGGGAAAAATCCTCCCAAAAATATGTGGGTGAAACTTACCTTGCCAACCCAGATTGGGCTGTGCCACGGATTGAAATCGGATATTTCATCGTCAAGGAAAGCACAGGAAGAGGGTTTGCAACCGAAGCTGCAAGGGCAACAACCCAACTGGCATTTGATGAATTCCATGTGACCCGGGTGGAAATGGAGATCAAGGTAGATAACCTGGCAAGCATCCGTGTGGCAGAAAAGTGTGGGCTCACCCTCGAAGGACTATTGCGAAAGAGGGAAAGGGAAAAATCGGGGGAACTCGTCGACACCTTTTTATTTGGGATGTTGCTTTCAGATTGGAAAACCTGAACAAAATTTCATAGGTATATTACTTAGGATCTGAGCTTGCGCCTTTTAAATACTCATTGCCTGGATAAATGAGGTTCCAAGCAATGAGCAATTTGATTATGACAAGCTGTGTTGAAACCTTGGTAGTTAAGTACGATTACTCTTTATCGCAGGTATCACTAACGTC
>JBGQAS010000143.1:0-5557 GCA_041494435.1 Anaerolineaceae bacterium
GCCAACCTGACCGCTGCTACGACTGCCCAAAAGGGTAATGTCTTCGTCCTTGCCCCGAACGATGGCACCTCTCGTTCCATCGCCGACACTTTCGCTGCCGACACAGCGGTTACGAGCTACGTGATTACCGGGCAGGATGCTGAAATAGCCTCCGTCCAGTACATCATTGATGGCAAGCAGTCCATGACGGTCCTCAAGGACGTCCGCACGCTCGTCGCGGATGCGATTGCTGCCGCCACGGATTTCCTCAAGGGCCAGACCCCGCCCCAAACCACCACTTACAACAACGGCACGATTGACGTCCCTGCCAAGCCGTCTGTAGTGGTTACCGTTGATAAGAGCAATGTTGTGGCCGCTATAGTCACCTCAGGCTATTGGCCGGCTTCTGATTTCACAAACTTACCCTAATAAGTAAGTTCCATATATAATTCAGGAATAGTGACAGTTCCACCGTCACTATTCCTGAATATTCGAGTAAAACTTCAAAATGGTTTCGATTAACATTTTCGAGTGATAATTAATTGGGTCATTTTGTTTTAGGTTCAACTTATTTTTGAGACGGAGTTGGTATGGATACTCCCATACTTGAAATGAAAAATATTACCAAGGAATTCCCTGGCGTGAAAGCTTTGAACAATGTCAGCTTTCAAGTCGCCGAAGGAGAGATTCATTGCCTGGTTGGTGAAAACGGTGCGGGGAAATCCACATTAATGAAAGTTTTGAGCGGGGTATATCCGCACGGTACATATACCGGGGAAATTCTTTTCGACGGGAAAGAGCAGGAATTTTCAAACATTCGCGACAGCGAAAAAGCTGGCATAGCCATTATCTACCAGGAACTGGCTCTCGTACCGGAATTGACCGTGTATGAGAATATTTTTATCGGGCATGAGATCACGAATGGCTTGACGGTCGACTGGAACGAGACGATCAAACGGGCAACTGAATTGCTGCACAGGGTGAAAGTGAACGTGAACCCTGCCGCCAAGATCAAGGATCTGGGGGTGGGAAAGCAGCAATTAATTGAAATTGCCAAAGCGCTGAGCCGGGATGTTAAATTACTGATACTGGATGAACCTACTTCGGCATTGAATGAAGATGACATCCAAAATTTGTTTAAATTGCTGCGGGGTTTAAAAGACCATGGCGTGACCAGCATTTTAATTTCACACAAGCTGAAAGAGGTTATGGAGATCGGGGATACGGTTACGGTTTTACGGGATGGTCAGACGATCCGGACCCTGAACGCGAAGAAGGGGGAAGTGACGGAGAACGTGCTCATCAAGAGCATGGTGGGTAGGGAGATCGATAACGTTTATCCGCCCAAAAAGGAAAGGACAATCGGGAAGATCGTCCTGGAGATTAAAAATTGGACTGCCTACGACCCCAAGGTGGGAAGGACCATCCTCAAGGACATAAATCTGAACGTCAGAAAAAGTGAAATAGTAGGCATAGCCGGGCTGATGGGATCGGGTCGAACAGAACTCGCCTTGAGTATGTTCGGAAATCCGAAAGAGTACAAAATCCATGGTGAAATGATTGTCAAGGGGAAGAAGATAAAATTCAACCATCCAGAGGGTGCCATAAAAGCAGGTGTGGCTTATGCAACCGAGGATAGAAAAGGCAACGGGCTGATCTTGATCCAGGATGTAAAGCAAAATATTACCCTCGCCAACCTGAAGGGAATCTCCCGCCGGGGTGTGATTAATAACAATCAAGAAATAGAAGTCGCAAACAAATATAAAGATTCTCTAAATATCAAAACGCCGAGTCTTGAGCAGAAAGTGTCTAATTTAAGCGGTGGCAACCAGCAGAAAGTGTCTGTAGCGAAATGGCTGTTTGTCGGACCGGATGTGTTAATCCTGGACGATCCAACACGAGGCATTGATGTCGGCGCAAAATTTGAGATTTATACGATCATGCGCAACCTGGTACAGCAAGGCATGAGTATCCTTATGATTTCGTCCGAATTGTCCGAGATCCTGGGAATGAGCGATAGGATCTACGTTGTTGCCTCCGGTAAGATCACCGGCGAGCTTCCGATAGTAGAAGCAACTCAAGAAAAAATCATCCAGTTGGCGACAAATTAAGGAGGCTTAAGATGTCATTTTTCAATCATGCAAAGAAGCTCTTACAAGATAACATCCGTGAATACGGCATGTATATCGCATTCTTTGTAATTATTGCGATCTTTTCCGCAACGACGAAAGGCCTTTTTATTTCGTCGAGAAATATAGGCAACCTGTTGAATGCAACCAGCTACATTGCTATCTTGTCGGTCGGTATGACGTTGGTCATCGTTATTCGCCATATCGACCTCCAGGTTGGTTATCTTTCCGGTTTCCTCGGAGCGATAGCAGCTATCGCCTTGAAGTATTGGGGTCTGTCAGTTTTTATTGTCATCCCTCTGGTAATGACATTTGGAGTTATTGCCGGGTTGCTCACTGGTTTCCTGGTGGCGCAGATGAGAATCCCAGCCTTCGTTGCCACGCTTGCTGGTTGGCTGGGTTATAGAGGCGCCTTGCAACTGGCAACCAGGGCAACGGGAACAGTCATCATCTCAGACCCTGTTTTCAATGCTATCGGCAACGGTTTTATTCCCGATATTCCCGGCCTAAATTCATTTTTACCAGGAGTGCATAAATTAACATTGCTCCTCGGAGTACTGGCCATCGTTCTATTCATCGTGAATGCAATCATCGACCGCAGAAAAAAGCAAGCTTACAAGTTCGAAGTATTACCGATGGATATGTTCATCCTTGAATTGGTATTCGTCGCAATTCTAATTGGTGGGATCACCTGGGTGCTCGCTGGAAATAAAGGCCTCTCCTGGGCTGCAGTCGTCTTGTTGATTGTGGTTGGCTTCTATTATTTTGTTACCACAAAGACAGTTCTCGGTAGACATATTTACGCGGTCGGCGGAAATCCAGAAGCAGCCGAGTTGAGCGGCATCAATGTCAAGAAAATAACCTATGTCATTTTCGGTTCTATGGGCATGCTCACCGGTCTGTCCGGCATCGTCTACGCGTCCTGGTTGCGGTCCGCCACGACAACGGCGGGGACGGGGCTGGAATTGGATGCGATCGCAGCGGCTTTTGTTGGCGGTGTAGCGGTGGCCGGTGGCGTTGGTAAGGTGGTAGGGTCGATTATCGGCGCATTAGTAATGGCATCCCTGACGAATGGCATGAACCTCATGGGCATCGACCTTTCCTACCAATACCTTGTCAGGGCTGGCGTGCTTGCGGCTGCTGTGATCTTTGATGTGGCAACCCGCAATAGAGGAAAATAATAGAATTCTTGATAAGTGTAGAAAAAACAGGTGGCATTGCTTCCCAAGGCAGCCTGTTTTTTGTGTTCCGATTCCCCTTCCTCAAAGAAAAGAGAGATGAGCCTATACGGTGCGCACGAATGGTTTTTTTCGAAGATAATCAACACATGGTGGCGAGCCTTTAATTACACGCCACCGGGTTATGACATCCTTCCCCAGCAACATTACCCGGTTTTCATCTTGCGGCATGGCGATGGGGAAGATGAGAAGGGTTGGCTTGTTAGGCATAGATAATATGAGAAAAAGAAATGGATACCTTTGATAAACTGCTTATATTCTCAGTCATTAGCGTTTGTTTACTAGCTGGATGCAGACCTTTGACGGAAACACCTCCACCACGAGAATTTACTACAGCTGATTTATTACTTAATCCTATCCTTTTGCCAGAAGGGTGGGAAATTAATGCTGAACCTACGACGGACGTAAGATCCGATGCAATGGGATTACGGAATACAATCAGCGGAAGTGAAACTGAGATGCAAACCTTGGATAGCTCAATAGCCCATATGGTAGTTGTATTTCCTAGTAGTTGGGACGCCTCTAGAGCTTATAGAGATCATTATTACACCGGGAATACAGTTGGAATCTATGCTGAAACATGGTCGCCATTTGTTGGTTTTGAATATAAAAGTCCTATCGCTAAAAATTTCCGGGTTGTTTGTGCACAAATAAAAAATGTGTCGAATGAAGGAAAAAGTTGCGCCATTGAAGCCCAGTATGACGAATATCTTTCAATTATTCTCTATTACACGAGGATTGCCGGTGAGGCAAAAAATGAATTAACAATAATCGCAGAGGCGATAGACTCACAAATGATCAAATTTTTGGGAGATGGCAGATAAATTCCATCTGGTATCACGGTCCGAGCGAAGCGAATCCCAATATCCAGATCCATGACTTGGAATTCGGTTTTATTATGAGTTATTCGGGGACATATTGCCAGGAAGGATACAGCATTGGCGGGAAGGTTCAACTCTTGGGTGAAATGATCATTGCTTCGCTTCAGGTTCCGTAATCCTTATCGGAATTTTGGAACATATAAATATGAGAGAGTCGATGGACGATTCCGCAGGTGGACATTTCATGAAAAACGAAAAACTCTCTTTACGTGAAATGGGTGTGCGAATCATTCTTGCATTGCTATTCCTGGCATTAGGTTCGTTGATCTATATTGTTTTCAGTCCTTTGAGGCCATTGCTTAATCCCAGGTTTGATTATATTGGCAGGATCGTAGTTATTTCCCTGCTCCTTATTGTGACGCTGATCATCGGGAAAACCACAACCCTGCAGAAGTTCGCACATATCTCTAAGGGTCTTTTGATCATGATTATTGCAGTTTCCTTGGATTGGATTATTGGTGTTTATCTACTGCAAAACTTGGGGATCAATATCAACACCCCAGCTGGTTTTACTCTTCAAAAGCTGAATGAGTGTATTGTCGTTGTAAGCGTGATTATTGCCCTGACCTTAATGTCAGGTGGCAGTCTGGGTTCCATATACATCCAGAAAGGCAAGCTGAAACTTGGGATCATAATAGGATTAATCGCTTTTTTTGTCGCGGCAGCAGGCTCGATCCCGGTGGCAGCCTTATTCAAGGCGCGTAATTTGACACTGGCGAGGATCATCCCCTGGCTTCCCTGGCTTTTGATATTCATCCTGTCAAATGCATTGATGGAAGAGATCCTAACTCGGGGTTTGTTCCTCCGAAAACTCGAACCTTTTTTTGGAAAATTCCTCTCGAATCTACTAATTGCACTTGTGTTCACTACTCTTCATATTGGAGTCACTTATCCTGCGAACCAGATTTTGTTTCTTGCCATCCTCACCCCTGTAGCACTCGCTTGGGGTTATATCATGCAAAAGACCGACAGTATTTGGGGTTCGGTCTTGTTCCATGCCGGAATGGATATTCCCATCATCTTGGGGATATTCTCAAATTTTTGACAAGAGTTTTCTTGGTACCAATCGAAAAGAGTGGCTTTAAAATCCTTGAAATACTTTGGAATCCTGATTTTCTTTCATGCTATGATTATTCTCGATGACCAAGCTAATCACCAACCAGGAACGGATTCATAAAGCCAAGGATTTACTCCTGCAAGCCAAGGAAATTCCTTTCGACCCCAAGGCAGTTTTCATGGACATCGGATACGTTGCCAAAGTGAAAGATTTGCTCCGCCAGGCAAAGGACCTGGTTAAGTTCATTCCGTTTTCTCCAAGCGCAGATAGCGA
>JBGQAS010000030.1:0-11005 GCA_041494435.1 Anaerolineaceae bacterium
AGGCGAACAGAGTTTCAAGGCCATCGCGATTGTAACTGAAAATGCGGGTGCCCCCTGCGGGTCCTGCAGGCAAGTGATGGCGGAATTTGGGTTGGACCTAACCGTCATTCTCGCCGATGATAAAGGGAAGGTCAAAGAAGAAACCACCCTGAAGGAATTGCTCCCGGGAGCTTTTACACCCACTGATTTACCCCATGACAGGAAATGAAAGATCGTTAAGAACTGAAGCCGTGGTGCTACGCCATTCGGATTGGGGCGAAGCCGATCGGCTCTTGACGATATTCACCAGTTATAAAGGCAAACTCAGAGCAATTGCCAAGGGGGTCCGTAAATTGAACTCTCGCAAAGCAGGGCATCTTGAACCTTTCACCCTGGTGAATTTGATGCTGGCGCGGGGTCGGGATTTTTGGATCGTCACCCAAGCCGAAATGGTGGAAAGCTTTTCCCATCTTCGGGAAGACCTGCAATTGACCGGTGCTGCTTCGTACGTGATCGAATTGATCGACCGTTTTACCTACGAAGAACAGGAAAACCACGGGTTATACCAAATCCTCGATGAGTCCTTAAAACGTTTAGATGGAAGGGATGATGTTTTCGTCGTCACCCGGTATTTTGAGTTGCGACTGTTCGATCATTTGGGTTATCGTCCTCAATTAATGAATTGTGTCAACTGCGGGAAAGAGATCAAACCCGAAGACCAATTCTTTTCTTTTGAAAAAGGGGGAATCCTCTGCCCTGCTTGTGGGAGCATAGCGAACCAAATGAGCCCCATTTCTGTGAATGCGCTCAAATATTTGAGGCATTTTCAGAGAAGTTCCTATTCGGAAGTAAAAAGCGTAAAAATCCCTGTACCAATTCGCAGGGAAATGGAATCAATTCTCAGGGAATATATTACCTACTTATTGGAAAGGGGATTAAACACCCCTGGATTCATTCAGGCGACCCAATAGCCATTACCCTTCAGGTAGTATAGGGGATGGTTTGTTTTTCTTGACCCAGAAGTAACGCCAATACAGGAAAATGGAAATTATATATAGGATGATCGTACCAGCAAAGGCGGGCTTGAAACCGTAGTTGTCCTGGATCCAACCGCTTATC
Organism: Anaerolineaceae bacterium; assembly: GCA_041494435.1. Classification (GTDB taxonomy): domain Bacteria; phylum Chloroflexota; class Anaerolineae; order Anaerolineales; family Anaerolineaceae; genus JBGQAS01. Next base: position 1,099 of record JBGQAS010000030.1, read on the forward strand.
GTAGGACTGAAAGCCCAGCCAAAGTTGCTCGCCATGGAAACCAAGCTGGCGACCATGGCTCTGCCCTTTTCTTCCACGCGCTCCATGACAAAGGTCTGGTAGACCGGGGAGCTCATATTCATTAAAGCCAGGCGGACGTAATACGCCAACGCGCTTAGAGTGAAGATCGGTGAGAAACCGAGTAGGAACAGGAAAGGAACGGAAAGAGCCTGGGTGATGACCACGACTTGGATCTTGCCAAAACGGTCAGCCAAAGCAGGGGCAATCAGCAACCCGATGCCCATGGCGAGAGATCCCCAGGCGAACATGGAACCGATCACCGGGTCCGATTGATGGTGAACAGTTCGGAAGAAGACGTTCATGAAGGGCATGATCAACCCGGCACCAATCGAAGTCACCAGCATGGGCAGGATCAACTTGCCCACAACACCCCAATTCTTTTTGAAGAAGATCAGGGGGGTGAAATTTCCCCGGTTGGTATAGCCATTCTTTGGTTTCCGTAGTAAGAATAACGGGATAGCTCCCAAAGCCGCCACCACCGAAATGGTAATGATGGCTGAGCCATAAGGCCAGGGTGCTTGTGGCGGATGCATGAAAGATCGATCCCATCCAGGTGGGAAGATAACCGCCAATCCAGTTGCCAACAAAGGCAGAGCCTGTTTGCAGACCCGAGCTGAAGCTGAACAGGTAAACTCTTTCCTTATCCGTGCTGTTTTCCAGTAGGAATGGCCCATGGTGACACCCGAAAGGCTTTGACCCAAACCAAGGGTGATATTCATCATGATCAAAACCGGGATGGATGGTGCCAGTGCTATAACTACCACAGATCCGACCACGGTCATGGCACCCAGGATCAAGGAGAATTTGCGACCCAATCGATCTGCCATCTACCCCATGGGCAGGGCACAGATCAAGGAGGTAAGGCTGCTGATGGTGATAAAAGTTCCCAGCAGCGCTGAATCATAGCCTTTGCTAAGGATAAAGAAATTGAACAGTAAGCGGAAGATCCCCAGGGAGGCGCCCGTGATCTCTGCATTGAGCAGGTAAAGACGGGCGTTGGGGTGAAAAGCCTGTAACCGGTCGACAATAACCGCGCAGGAAATTAGAAGTTTTGTGGGTGGTAAAACTCAAAACTGTACTCCAATTTTATGGTTTGTTATTTTTTGAGCAATTTGTTGAGCGAAGGGAGTATCGCCTGGACCGCTCTGGCCCGATGGCTGAGTTGATTCTTCTCTTCCAAGGATAATTGCGCCATGGTTTTGTGAATTTCCCTCAGCATGAAAATGGGATCGTAGCCAAAGCCATTGGACCCGAGTTCATGGTCAATGATTTCACCCGGGCAATCACCCTCCCCATAAAAGCATTCACCTTCCGGAGTGGAAACGGCCACTGTACAATGAAAATGAGCCAACCAGGGTTTGGGTTTATCCTGCAGTTTTGAAAGAAGCAAGGCTCGGCGTTCCGCATCTGATGCGCTGTGCTCACCTGTGAATCGGGCAGAATGAAGACCGGGGAGCCCAACGAGGGCATCCACCTCGAGACCTGAATCATCTGCGATCGCCAGCATATGACTGGCTTTGGCAAAGGCAGTTGCTTTTATAGATGAATTCCTTGTGTAGGTTTGACCGTTTTCCTCAACATCGAGATGTAAATCCAGGTCAATGGGAGAGACCAATTTCACAGGAAGATGCGAAAGAAGAGAGGAAAGTTCAGTGAATTTGCCGGGATTGGTCGTTGCGATGAGGAGAGATTGCATAATTTTCGGGCTGATAAATTAATATTTATGATATATTTCTAAATAAATTGACTTGGTCGTGTCCACGTGTTATAATACAGTTGTTCGATTATATCTTACTTAAAACTAACTAACTGTGCCGAATCCTCGATACCCCTTAAGAATCAACGTTGGTTTTCTTTTAAATCAACCAGTTGGAACCAGCCGAGACATCCACTTCGATTACACGGATGTTCGCTTGACCGTGGATTTCCAGGTCAGCAAACTGGAAGGTGTTGCCCGTCTCAACCGGACGCCCCAGGGTCTGCTGGTGGAAGCTGATTTTTCTGCTTATCAAACGGATGAATGCGTACGTTGTCTGGAACCCTTCGAGCTGGAGCTGCACACTCAGTACCAGGAATTATTCTCTTTTCAATTTCATCCGACGACCGAGCCTTCCCTGGTGATCCCGGAAGATGGCAACATCGACCTGGCACCCCTGACTCGGGATTACTTGCTGCTCGAAAAACCGATCAAAGCGTTGTGCAAACCCGATTGCAAAGGGTTATGCGCTGTTTGCGGGGAGGACCTTAATGTAACCACCTGCGCTCACCAGAGCCAGGTTATGGTGAAATAGAAATTCCGAAACCCCACCTGGTGGGGTAGACAATAGGCAAGGAGCGAATGTGGCATCCGTAGTACGCCGAAAACACACCGTTGAAGTATTAAACATGCTGCTGGAAAAGGCGGATATCCAGGGATATTTGACTGCCGAAGACCTGATCGAAGTCTATCCTGAGGCAGGTACGGATGTCGAGCATTTGGAAGCCATCCTGGTGGCTCTCCGCCGCCGGGGTGTGGACGTGGTCGATGGGGAAGGGGAGGCAGTGCTCGAAGAGGACGCCGGACCTTCCACCGACCTCGATCCTTATACCAACCTGGAAACCGTTTCCAGCGACGACACCATCAGCCTCTATCTTAAAGAAATGTCCCGGGTACCTTTGTTGAATGTCACCGAAGAAATGGATTTGGCAAAGCGCATTGAGTCTGGCAAGGCAGCCCGGCTGGAACGGGATAAAAAGAATGGGGGATGCCCCGCGAACCGGAAAAAGCAATTAAGCGCCACAGTCGAAGATGGCCTGGAAGCCCGAGATCACTTGATCAAAGCCAATACCCGCTTGGTGGTAAGCATTGCCAAGCGGTACATAGGGAGAGGGGTGCCTTTCCTTGACCTGATCCAGGAAGGCAACCTGGGATTGATGAAGGCGGTGGAGAAATACGAATACCAGCGGGGATTCAGGTTTTCCACTTATGCCACCTGGTGGATCCGCCAGACGATCACCCGGGCAATTGCCGACCAGGGTCGCACCATCCGCGTGCCAGTGCACATGGTGGACCGCATCCGCCACTTATACAAGACGACCCACGAGATGGAACAGAAGTTGGGCCGGGTTCCCACCGTGGATGAGCTGGCTGGCAAGTTGGAAGTACCCGCCAACAAAGTGGACTGGATGTTACGGGTATCCTGGTTGCCGCTTTCCCTTGAAAGCCCGATCAATGACGACGAGGAAGACTCTGAGTTGGGGATGTTCGTGGAAGATCAGTTAACCCCCACTCCCAGCCAGAGCACCTACTCCAAGTTGCTGCGCGAGAAAATCGAAGATGTGTTGGATACACTTCCATCACGTGAATCGCGAATTCTAAGATTACGCTTTGGGTTGGATGATGGGCACAACTATACCCTGGAGGAAGTTGGGCAAAAGTTCGGGCTCACCCGGGAACGCATCCGCCAGATTGAAAGCAAAGCGTTAAGAAGGTTGCGACATCCGCGCCGATCACGCCAATTGAAAGATTATCTATAAAAACATCCTCCTTCGAGGATGTTTTTTCAATCTACCAGTGTTCGTTATGAATTCGCTCGGGGAGAAACCTATCCGGTAGCTCCTTGTTTTCTGCGGGATAACCGATGGGGATGAGAGCGAAGGGTTCAATCCCCTCGGGGAGCGGGATCAATTTCCGCATCCCTTCCATTCGTTCCGGGCGGGGTGCTACTCCCAACCAGACGGCACCCAAACCACTGGCATGAACAGCGAGGAGCAAATTCTCCGTAGCTGCAGCACAGTCCACCAGCCAATAGGCCGGGATGGCTGGATTGACTTTGCCACAGACCAGGATGGCAAGCTGGGCTTGGGGGACCATGGCGGCATGCGGATGAAAGTTGGGGATGGCATCCAACGTGGATCGATCGCGGATGATGACAAAATGCCAGGGCTGACCATTACTCGCCGAGGGTGCATACATGGCAGCTTTCAGCAGGGTCTGAACTAACTCATCTGAAATAGCTTGTAGAGTATATTGTCGGATGGAACGACGGTTTAATAGTGCTTCGAAAGTATCCATAAACTTCTCCCTATTTAAATATTTTTAAACATATACAAATCACCGCGTTGGAAACCCCGGCTTTCATAGTACAAACGGGTGCCAATGGCGGAGATAACCGACATACGGGAATAGCCATTTTCACGGCTGATCTCGAGTGCGCGATCCATCAGGCGGGTGCCCAAGCCGATGTGCTGGGCGGCTCCGGATTGTTCCCCACCCACCGCTAAAGCTTGCCCATATACATGCACTTCACGGATGATGGCGGACTTTTCCAGGTCGGGGAAACCTTTGTCGGTCCCCAATGATTGTTTTTGATCGGGTAGAACCAGGCGCAGATAGCCGGCAATCCGATCTTCCGGAGTGCGGAACGAGAGGAAATGTTCCGTCCCGCCTTCGGGCGTGTAGACGAAATCTTCCAATTTCAGCTCTTTCAACGAAACTTTCCGGTCCGAAACTTCATGGCAGCGGATGCAGCCGCAGATCTGCCCCCGGTGTTGGACTTCAGCCAGGATATCCTGGCGCAAGCTGGTGCGCTTGTTGCCTGCCACCACGTGGGTGGAAGGGATGTCGCGGATGACCCGATTCACCCGGCAATAGGGCGGAATGGTGGGCTTGATATCCGCCAGCAGTCCAACCAATTCAGTAGTGGAGTACGGGTGGAAATCTCCTCTTTTCCATACATTGAAGAGCTCGGAATTCTGAAGCAACTGGACCGGGTAGATCTTCAATTCATCAGGGGCATAGCCACCCGACCAAAGCCGGGCAAAATCCACATGGTCCATTTCCAAGGTTGAACCCAATAAATTGGGCATCCAATGCAAGACAATTTTGAAACCGGCTCGCCGCAAAAGGGAGGTGGCTTGCAGGGTATCGGCGATGGTATGCCCGCGCTGGTTAAGTTCCAAAACATGGTCATCGAGACTTTGTGCCCCCAGTTGAACCTTGGTCACACCCAGTTGGCGCAACCGACGGAGTTCAGTTGGGGTGATATATTCCGGGCGAGTCTCAATGACCAGCCCCACATTTCGGCTGTGCGTAGTTTCATTGGCAGCTTGGGCTTCGAGCAGCGAGTGTGAATCAAAGCCATTCATAGCGTCGAAGCAGCGCTGGATGAACCATTCCTGGTAATCTGCAGGATAAACACTCCAGGTGCCCCCCAGGATGAGCAATTCGATCTTATCGATAGGGTGTCCGACTGCCAGGTAAGAATCAAGGCGGGATTTGACCTGTCGGTAGGGATCGAAGTCATTCTGCACTGCGCGGGATGCTCCAGGTTCATCCGGGAGATAACTCTTGGGCATCTGCAGATCCACGGGACAGAAGATGCATTTGCCTGGGCAGGTGAACGGCTTGGTGAGCACGGTGACGGTGGTGACCCCGGAAAGGCTGCGCATGGGTTTCATGCGGATATTCGCCAGGAGTGCCGGGTCCTCATCCCATTCTCCCAAGGAGACCATCTGACGATACACCTCCACCACGGCATGCTTGGGCACGTATCCGCCCTGGGGCAGGGGGTGATGCCTGACGGCTTTTTGCCATACAGCTCCCCGCTGCACATCTTCGAGCACCAGGCGGGCGGTAGCCAGCATCTGGGGTGAATATTGCCGGGAATCCATCCAGCGTTGAATATCTTTAACCATGATAGAGAACTTGCTTGGTTGAAATTCTATATAATGAGGGCATGAAGACTTCCACTAGCGAGCAGCTTATGCGGCTCAACAAACAATTCTACCAAACATTCGGCCAGGCATTTTCGAACACCCGCCGGCGTATCCAGACGGGTCAACGAAGGATACTCGAATCCATTCCAAAAATCGGGAACTGGCTCGACCTGGGATGCGGGAATGGCAACCTGGCTGTGGAATGGGCGCGTCAAAAGAGGGAGGGGATGTATATTGGGGTGGATTTCAGCCCTGTGTTGCTCCGCGAAGCGAAGGAAGCTGTGCAAAAGAAAACCATCCCAGCAGGATTGGAGGTTCATTTCTCCCAGGTGGATTTAAGTGATGAAAACTGGTCAGTACCCTGGCGGCAGACGATTTTGACTGGAGCGATGGCATTTGCCGTTCTCCATCACATCCCCGGGAGGGACCTGCGGCTTAGGTTGCTTTGCCAGGTGAACCGGCTGTTGCCCAGGGGGAGCGAATTCCTTCATTCGGAATGGCAATTCCAAAAAAATCCGCGCATCCTATCCCAAAAGCAACCCTGGTCCAAGATCGGGATCGAGGATGGAGAAGTGGATCCGGGCGATGCGTTGCTGGATTGGCGCCATGCTCTGCCGGGACAAACCGAACAGATTGGCTTACGCTATGTTCACCTTTTTTCAAGAGAAGAACTGGCTGAACTGGCAGAATTAAGTGGCTTTGAAATCGCGGAAGAGTTTGAATCGGATGGGACAGGGGGCAAGCTCAGCCTTTATCAGCGGTGGCGAAAAATATAGATATTTACTGCTTGGATCTTCTCTTTACCCGCAGGATACCCATTTCTGCAGCCAGGCTGACGATCTCAGTTCGCGAATGGGTTCCAAAGCGTTGTTTCAAAGCAGTGATGTGTGAAAAACAGTCCGGGGGTGGATGGAAAGACGGGCTGCGATTTCCTTGGTGGATTGACCCTTCATCAATCCCAACAGTACCTGCCGTTGGCGGCGGGTAATCGAAAAGGCAGCAGGCATTCGAGGAAATTGCGGAGAGATGAGATCGGTGCGGGTTGTGACGATAACCAAGGAACCATGAACGCTGGCGCACAAATTCATTGGTAATGTGGAATTCCCATGTTGGGCAAGCCAATCATGAACCGCCTTTGGGGGTTTCCAGGTATTCGCGTTGATGGCTGCACTGAGCTTTTCGGGTGATTGGGCGGAGTCAAAAATCAGAAATGTTTGATCGTGCGGGATGAAAAACAAACGGGTCATAGTCATGGATTGTGGGAATAGAATTAACGTTCTATATTATGGATTACAAAGAGGAATTTGTCAATACTCCAGTCCAGTTAACAAAACAATTATCCCGAGTTAGGAACTTTCTAAGAATTCAAGTTACCGGCTTTATGTATAATAAAGAGTGTAAGAGGGAATAATTATGATCATCTATAAGTCACCCAGCACCAAGGATGAATTCAAGGCGTATTACGCCTTCCGGTACCACATATTGCGTGAACCGCTGGGTCTGCCGCGTGGCACGGAGAAGGATGATTATGAACCCATCGCACAGCACTTCATGGCTGTGGATGATGCCACGGGACAGATCGTGGCTGTGATCAAGTTATTCGAGAATAAACCATGCGATAGCCGTTTCAGTCACCTGGCTGTACGAGAGGAATACCAGAACCAGGGACTGGGTCAGAAGATGGTGGAACTGGTGGAAGGGAAAGCCCGTGAGAGAGGATGGAAATGCATCGGAGCTTTCACCCGGCTTTCGGCAGTTCCCTTCCTGGAAAAATTGGGCTATCAAAGAGCCGGTAATGTAGAATCCCGGTTTGATAATAAGCTTGAGTTGGTTTGGATGGAAAAGGCTCTATAATCGTAAACGTGAACTGATACCCTGCGTGAACTTACGCAGGGTTTTTTTATCTCGATGCTATAATCCTTTTACAATTCTCCATGAAATTGAAAATTCCCTTCCTGCTTCGTTCCTGGATCGTACGAATACTGGTCATCGCAGTCGTGATTGTGTTGGGGTGGATCATCGTCCGGTCACTCATCAAGGTGGGAGCCATTCCAAGCATTGGTGCCACCGAACCCCAAGCGAACACCCGAATTATCGAAAAACCGCAGCAGGTCTTCTTTATGCAAGCTCCGGGGCAGGACTGCTCGACCAACAAGCAACCGGTTGTGCAAGCCATATTGCAGGATCTCGCATCCGCACAGAAGCAGGTGCATATTGCCATGTACAGCTTTACCATCAACGAAGTTGCCGATGTCTTGTTACAGGCAAAAGAACGCGGTGTTCCCGTGGATCTGGTGATGGAAAGCGACAACATGGATAGTGCTGCTGTAAAGCAAATGATTTCAGCAGGCATCCCCATCCACGGGGATGAAGTGGACAGCCTGATGCACGATAAATTCCTCGTGATCGATGACCGCATCGTTTGGACCGGATCGATGAACATGACGTACACCTCCTTGTGCGAAGACCTGAACAACATGGTGCGGATCGAGGATCCATCTTTGGCAGGAAGGTACGAGGCAGAATTCAGCGAGATGTTCGACCGGGGGTTGTTCGGTTGGGATAGCCCGGCGGATGCGCAGGTGATGCCCGCTGTCATCGATTCTCGATCGTTGGGAGTCTATTTTTCACCCGAAGATCATGTTCAGCAGCAGATCCTGGATATGATCGGGATCGCCCAATCGAGCATTGAGTTCCTCGGGTATTCCTTCACCTCCGATCCCATAGCAGATGCGCTGATCGAAAAAAGCGGGCAAGGTGTGAAAGTACGGGGGATCATGGATGCCGTCTCCGCTGCCAGCAACATTGGCACAGAGTACGATACCTTCCGGCAGGCAGGGTTGGATGTGCGCCTGGCAAGCACGATCGGCGCCATGCATCACAAGGTGTTCATCATCGACGGGCAAATGGTGATGTTGGGATCGTACAATTTCACCCGAAGCGCCGAAGAAGACAATGATGAAAACCTTTTGGTCCTCCACAACCCCGACATTACTAGCGAATTTCAAGTAGAATTTGAAAGGATATATTCCACAGCAAAACCATAACTAGTTGCAGGAGTTCTTATGATCGCACTTTGGATAATCCTGGGGGCACTCGCACTTATTCTTATCATCATCCTCATCCGCACGCTGACCTTTGGGGAAAAAATCGAAAAGGTCGAGCCTGGCGAGAAGATCAAAGTGGATGAGAGGTGGGCGGCGAAAGCGTTGTCGGGTGCGGTTAAGTTTGCAACGATTGCCGAGTACGATTTCAAAAAAACTGATTTGCGTCCTTTTGATGATCTTTACGCTTACCTTTTTAAACAATTTCCATTCGTCCATAAAAAACTAGCCATCATCACAGAACTATACCCAGCGCGTGTTTACCGATGGACAGGAAGCTGCAAGGATTTGAAACCCATCATCCTTATGGGTCATGTGGATGTTGTCCCGGCGGACCACGAGAGTCTGAAAAAATGGAAGCATCAGCCTTTCAAGGGTGATATTTTCGAAGGGACGATTTGGGGGCGGGGCACACTGGATGACAAAGGTCCGGTAGTGAGCATCCTGGCGGCAGCGGAATTGCTGCTGAAGCAGGGATTTGTCCCCGAGCGGACGATCTACTTTGCCTTTGGCTGTGACGAGGAATCTTCGGGAAGAGCCGGGGCTGCCCACATTGTGGATTGGTTGAAGAAAAAGAAGATCGAGCCTGAAGCTGTGCTCGATGAAGGCGCGGCAGTCATCGACGGAGTTTTCCCGGGGATCCAGGGGCTGCTGGGTTTGGTCGACGTAGCCGAAAAAGGTTACCTGACCGTGAAATTAACCGTCGAATCAACTGGCGGGCATTCAGCTACTCCGGAAGGTCCATCTGCCATTGCCATTTTAGCCAAAGCGCTTAATAAACTGAACGACCATCCCATGCCGCCCCATATGGGGATTATCAAGAACCTGTTCTGGCACATTGGCAAATCCTCCCCTTGGGCATACCGCCTGGTTTTCAGCAACCTGTGGATATTGGGTTGGCTGGCAAAGCGGCTCCTGGAACAGGGAGGCATGACCAATGCTGCTATCCGCACGACCATTGCCTCGACCATGATCCAGGGGGGCATCAGGGATAACGTGCTGCCGACCAAAGCCGAAGCGGCTGTGAATGCCCGCTTGCTGCCCGG
>JBGQAS010000229.1:0-4189 GCA_041494435.1 Anaerolineaceae bacterium
CTTTCATCGAGAATAGAAGCCCGTTCACAAAAAGTCGAGGCGGTACTCCAGGCAAGCCTGGGACAAGCGGCATTGGAGAGCGGAGAAATTGAAGTCGCTTTAGCCGCCCTTAAGGAAGCCGATCTCCTCCTCCCTGGTGATGGGAGGACGATGAAATGCCTGGCTTTGGCATATTCCAAAAATCAACTCAGCGATGATGCTCTCGAGATGGCTGGTCAAATACGAAGATCATACCCCGACCAGTTGTCTGTGGTGGAATGGTTTGCGAAATTCATGAGAGAAATTGGCAGGAACGACAAAGCTCTCATTGGATATGAAAAATTATATAAACAGGATCCTTTGAATTACGCAGTTCCTTTTTGCCGCGTATTGTTGGAAGAATCGCACACTGAAAGGGCGAAAGAGATCATTACCGAGGTCTCGGAAAATCCAAACTTGAAGATGGAAACGGGAAAAGAATTCATTTCGATGGCCTCTGAAGTGAATGATCTTCCCCTTTCGCTTTTCATTATCGAACAATGCGAAAGAAGAAACCCCGAAGCACACGATCTTATTTTGGCAAAAATAGCTGTATTCAAAAAGATGGAACATTATGAGAACGCCAGCCAGTTAGCTGACAAAGCCATCGAATCGGTGCCGGGTTCAACCCACCTTTACATGGTGCGAGCGAACTTACGGCAATTGCTCCACGACGATCAAGGCGCTTTGGAGGATTTTCTTTCCTCTCAGCAATTTATTGAAAAAGGTGAATCCCTGGGGGATGATACCAATTCAATAAATCAGCAAGCGTCGGAAATGTTCCCGGAATCTGTCCTTTCAGAAGAGCAATTGGCCAGCAAGATTTCAGTGCTCTATGATCAAAAAGGACAACTTTTCGAAGCCTATGTGCAAATCCAAAAAGCTCTCCACATCAACCCGGATAACCTTACCTACCGGTATCAAGCCATTCAGTTCGCAGATGGCCTATTGCTGGACCAGGACGTGGATCAGCTCAGTGCAATGGTTTCGAACATCCAGGTTGAGGAAGTGAAAGAGAGTCTATCTCTTGCCGATAGTAAATCAATGGCCGGGATCTTTGGATTGATGGCCAATCGGTCAATGGACGAAAAAGACGTCCAACGTGCCAAGGAACTTACTGCAAAATGCCTGACCCTGGAACCAACGAATTTGAAAGGGTTGATTGCCCGGGTGCGCTGCGAGATGGGCGAAGGTGAATGGCAAGCCGCTCGAAACGAATTGGCATCCCTTTCCAGTTTGAACCCGGAAGTCAATGAATTCAGCCTGGCATTGGTTGAATCCAAGCAATGGCAGTCTGCGTTGAGCTTGAGCAGGCGAAATACTTTAGCCAAACCCATGGAACCCAAGACCTGGCTTATTCTGGCCAAGGTTATTACCCATATTGCCGAAAACAACGAATTGCGAGGTGAATTCAAGGCTTATTCTGTGATTGAGCAACTCGGCGAAAACAAAACTGGTTTGAATAATGAGTTGGAAGCAGCTTTTACAAAAATCAAAACCATGAGCTACAGTGACCAGATCAGCCGGTGGGAAATGCGCGGCAGGATGATATTCGCGCTGAGCAACGAAGACTTGACCAAATTCTCCTGGATCGCAGCTTCGCCGGAAGAATTCGTGGTCCTTGCAAACTGCTATCGAAAACTGGGACTCCAGGATGAATTCGATAAAGTTGTTATTCAATACCCCATGTTTCCGGCTTTGATGTTCCAGCACGCCATTACCCTTTCGAAAACGAACCCAGCAGAGGCTGAAGAAATCCTCAATAGAATTACCTTGCTTGACCATGAAGATGATTTACCCTTTGTCCTGCTGTCAAAACTGAAAATGAATGTCAATGATATTGCCAGCGCATTTGATTACCTGGAAAAGGCTGTAGAAATAAAGGATGACGAACCTGAATGGCATAAAAGGATTGCGACCCTGGCGAATGCTCAGAACAACGGCGCTGTGGAAACTGCCCACCTCAGGAAGGCGCTTGAACTGACACCACAGGATACAGGGCTGGTTTACAAATTAGGTGAAGCCTACCTGAGTTCTGGCATGCCCCAGAATATATTTGAAATATGGAATATCCCATCCACTGATCAATCTGATGCAGCCAAGAAATTCCTGCAATTTGCAAAAGCCTACCGGATGTTGGGAAATTCGCATGAATGCCGGAATGTGTTGAAATCTGCAGTAGCGTTGGATTCGGGCAATGGGGATATTTATTTCCAGGCTGCGAAGACCCTCTTCGAAGGTGAAAATCCCACCCAGGCATTTGAATACTCCCGCCTGGCAGCTGTAAGGAATCCAAATAACCCCAAGGCACTTGTTCTGCTCTCGAAAGTGACTGAATTACGGCAGAATTCCAAAGAAGCTTTGGCAATCTTCGAAAAAGTTTCGGAAGAATGCAGTTCTGACTCCGAGTTGCTCCTGGAAAAGGCAAGGTTGGTTAAAAAGATCTCAGGAGAAACCGCTGCTCAACAAATATATCAATCCATTTTGGACCTGGACCCCAAGAACACCCAGGCTCTTGCAGAACTGGCGGTGATCGAATATAAGAATGGCGAAAATGCAGCAGCAAAAGCGCATGCCTTGGAATCTCTTGAAAGCAATCACAGCCAGGATAGGTTGCTCGAACTCATTGGGAAAATCCTCGAAAGCCAGGGCCAACTGGATGGGGCAGTTCAATATTACATCCACGCAATCCATGAGAATCCCCAGGTACTTGATTATTATTTGACCCTTTGCGAGCTGTATCAAAAACGCCGCGAATATCAACAAGCAGTGAGCATTTGTCAAAAAGCAACCATAGCAATCCCATCAGCTATAGAACCCTACATAATTGCCAGCCAGATTTTGAAGGACGGCAAGGATTACCTGGGTTCGGAACAGATGATTCGTAAAGCCCAGGAAATCGATCCCGACAACCTGGCGATTCGACGACAACTTGGCGCAATTATTGCACTGAATATGGTGATGTCGTCACAGGAGGTAAATACAGCCGTATGAACACACACATGAACCCGGGTGAAATCCGAATCCTTACAAGGTCTGAATTCGCCAAGATGCTGGATGCTGCCATTGTCACACGATCTTTTCGATTTCTGCAGCAAGCGGTCATTAATTGGCTGGCAGTTTTCCCAGGAGATCTGGGGATCCAACGGTACCAAGCGGTCAGCTTCTTTGAAAATGGCAGAACAGAGCAAGCCGTTAATCTTCTGCAAAGCATCCTGAAATATGATCCCGAGGATTTGGATTCCGCTGAATTACTGGATACCATCCATAAATCAAAGTTAATGGTGAACCAGAACCCGTATCAATCCTTCATACTCGGCAATATTGCCCCGAGCGGCGTATCCATCACCGAGTGGGCACGGGATTTGCGCATGGCTAGGCAAGCTTCTGCCAAACAGGATTATGAAAACGCAGAAAAACTCCTCAGCGGTATTTTGGATGCCCATCAAGATGAAATCCTGGTGGCAATTGAAAATTTGCGATTGCTGTGGAAAAAAGGCAACCTTGTTCCCATGCAGCAATTCTGTGAGATATACCGCAGCAAGTGGCCAGATTGCCTGCAATTTAAACTTTGGCATGCCGATTCAAAGATGAAAAGTGGATCAAGTGTTGAAGCCATGAACTTGCTGGCTGAGTGTGTCAATTTCGATGTTACCGGGCAGACAGCAGAGAAAGTATTTGGCAATTTGAACACTTATCGCGAGATTTGGCCGCAAAAGCTGGAAGTGAAATTCGATCTACCCATCGCTGCAGAAGTAGCTGTAAAAATGGGTTGGAACCAACTCGCAGGTGACGGCGGAAATCCTGCTACAAGTAAAGCATCCAATATTCACGAAGAGGAATATGAAAATTGGATCAATCCCGCGCGGGTCGATGTTCCACCAACAACTCCGGAAGGAGGAATTCAGGAAGTTCGGGCAGGGGCTGGATTGCCTGAAGAAGGAATTTCTGCCAAGGGTGCCAAGAAGAATCAGAAGAATGTTCACGGGAAGAAAAAGAAGAAACTGACCGAATACGAGAAACTTGCCAAGGACCTCAAGAAAACAGAAATTCTTCAGCAGGATGGACGATTCCCGGTCTACGTCATTCTGTCCAGCCATCAAAAACTGGTGAATGCGTATGGCGAAAAAACTACTGGCGTTTTGGAGTATGAATTAAGCCGATTGACCGA
>JBGQAS010000353.1:0-2814 GCA_041494435.1 Anaerolineaceae bacterium
ACGTGGGCTTTGAAGAAGCGGGTCAGCTCACCGAAGCCATCCGCCGCCATCCCTATTCCATCGTGGTCTTCGACGAGGTGGAAAAAGCCCATCCCGAAGCGCACAACATGCTCCTGCAGATCATGGAAGAGGGTCACCTCTCCGATGCCCGCGGTCACAAGGTCGATTTCCGCAACGCCATCATCATCATGACCACCAACATCGGCGCGGATATGATCAAGCGCCAGGGAAAGATCGGCTTCCAGGCCGAAGCTGCAAGCACCAGCGTCGTCCGCGATTACGACGACATGCGCAAGTCACTGCTCGATTCGCTGAAGAAAGCGTTCCGTCCTGAATTCATCAACCGCCTCGATTCGGTCATCGTCTTCCATGCCCTGGATAAATCCGACTTGCGCGCCATCGTTGAACTGGAATTGAACAAGGTTGGCGAGAGGCTCAAGGAACATGAGCTGAAGCTCGCCGCCTCGGATGCCGCCCTGGATGAATTGGCAGCCGAAGGCTACGATCCCGAGATGGGTGCCCGCCCGTTGCGCCGGGTGATCCAGCAGAAGATCGAAGAGACTCTCTCCGATAAGGTGCTGGCGAAGGAATTCAAAGACGGCGATACCATTTGGATCGACCTGGATAAGGAAAAGCAGATCGTCCTGAAGAAGAAAAAGGCTGTCCGGAAAACAACACCTGAACCGGAACCGGTTGCACCTTAAAAATCGAATCAAAAGGTACTGAATAGCCCTGCCCATAACCTTCCCCTTTTCATTTGTTGATCAGGGGAAGGACTGTCATAAGTACCTTACATAATCGTTAATGCGTTTTCTTGCCCGTGTTTACAGGCTGTGTTAAACTGAATGCATGCCGTCTGCAGCCGATGTGTTCGAAAACGCCAAATCTGCTCTCCAGCAGAAAGATTATGGTAAAGCGCGCGACCTGCTGGCCCAGCTTATCAAGCAGGACCGTGAGAATGCTGCATACTGGCTTTGGATGAGCGCCGCGGTCGATACAAAGAAAGAACGGATGTATTGCCTGAAGGAGGCTCTCCGCCTGGATCCTCTAAGCCGGGGGGCAAAATTCGGGCTTCAGCTTGCCGGAGAATTGGCATTCGATCCCAACCTGTCCATCCCCCTGGAAAACCAGGTTCACGATTGGGAAAAACGTTTTGTCCGCCAGGCTGCCCCCAGGGTGCGCAACACGAAGCTCGTTGGGCAGGTTGCCACCTTTGTGTTGATCATCGGCGTCCTAATCGGTGCGGGCTATTTTCTTCTGATCAATACTTTCGGTCAAAAAACCGCCAACCATGGGGGCTATCAGAGCATCATGGGTGCCACTGCCACAGCTTCTCTCACGCCCAGCCCGGGTAAGGGTACGCAACTGCCAACCTTGAACGGTCCTCAACCCTTGTGGATGTCACTCGAAGCGACTTACACACCCACGCCCTTGTACGTCAATACTCCCCATCCACTTCTGGAAGCCTACACCGCCGGCATCCGTGCCTACATGCGCAACGACTGGAAAAGTGTGGTGAACTATTTCCAGCAGGTGGTCAGCGCAGACCCGAATGCCCTGGACGGATACTACCTCATCGGCGAAGCCTATCGCTTCATGGGCGAATATTCCAGCGCACTCCAATCCTATAACCAGAGCCTCACCAGGAATAATGGATTTGCTCCCGCTTATTTGGGGAGAGCCCGAATTCACTTAAGTCAAAACGCAGATGATTGGAAAAATGCCCGGGACGACCTTCTGCATGCCATCCAGCTGGATCCCAACATGGGAGAAGCTTATCTCGAGCTGACGACCATCGAGATCGCTCATGGCACAACTGTGAAAGGCCAGGAGTACTTGAATTCTGCCTCAACTCTGCTGCCAGGTTCACCCCTGATTGCCTACTATCAATCGCAAATGGATTTTCTCGGCGGCTATACCTCGAAGGCTTACACCGAAGCCATGCTTGCCAACTCGCAGGATATAACCTATCTGCCCACTTATCGTCTCCTGGGCGAGATCCTTCAATCGGAAGGCAAATATGTGGATTCCTTTTCTCCCTTGCAGACCTATCTGCTCTATGTCAACCAGGATTACCCAGCCTGGGTGATGGTCGGTAAAGCTTATGCAGCCAAGGGAGACCTGGACAACGCCCTGAAAGCATACAACCTGGCCATCCAGAATGGGCAGAAAAGCTATGACTTATGGATCGCCCGAGCGGAGCTTTACTTCGCCAAAGGAGATGGGCAATCGGCCTACAACGATTTTTCCAAGGCCTTGGGGATAGATCGAACCTCTTTCGATGCAAGCTTGGGGATTGGGAAAGCCTACCTGTTATTGAAACAGTACGGCAACGCTTACAACCAGATCAGCCGGGCTGAAACAATGGTTCAATCTAACGAACAGAAAGCAGCAGTTTATTATTATCGAGCCCAATCCTATGTAGGGTTGCTCGCGGAAAGCCAGGTCAAAGCTTACGTTGTGGTAAGAGAATGGAACTCCTTACTGGCTTTGCCAGCCAGTGCCATGCCCCAATCCTGGAGGGACACTGCAATCCAGCAGATTGCCCTGCTGCAAACCCCCACCCCCAGCAAGACTCCCACGAGGACGAATACCCAGCCCTCCCCCACCCGCACACTCACCAAGGGGATAACCCCGAGCCCAACACTCCAAAAAGCCACTCCCTCCCCGACTCCGTGATGAAACATGCACAGCCGTTCCCTGCGGGTCACCCACGTCCTTCAAAATAGACAAGCCAAAATCCGACGCGCTCAACGTTCTACCAGCGTCCTGGGTCGGAAGGTATTCCTGACCTTTGCCGCTCTTCTGGCAGTG
>JBGQAS010000273.1:0-3655 GCA_041494435.1 Anaerolineaceae bacterium
AACTGTTGATTTCATCCTTCCTCCTATATGACTGAATTGGGCTATCTGACTTTGTGACTATTATGGGAAAAGTGCTCTTTCATTATACGAAGTTTGGAAGGTGAAAGTCAACCGTGTTGTTAATTATTAAGGATGGCGTATAGAAGCAGGATAGAGAGGAGAGCGAAGAAAAACAAAGGCGCATACTATAATAAATTGAATTATTCCTTGGGAGGGTTTTATGCCTAACACGGTCATTTCCACCATACTTGCGCGAAAGTCGGTGCGCAAATTCACCAGCCAAAAACCTACTGATGAGGTCATTCAGGAAATTGTGAGGGCAGGGCAGCAAGCGCCTTTTGCCGGGCAGCTTTGTTCGGTGATTCTATCCCGCAAGCGCAAACAACCCATGGGAGCTCCCATCATGTTCACCATCTGCTTCGACATGCATCGCATGGAATTGATCATGGCGAAACGGGGTTGGAAGACGGTCGCCAACGATCTGTCGATGATGCTATTCGGCATCCAGGATGCAGCCTACATGGCGGAGAATATGGTTATTGCAGCGGAGTCACTGGTTTTGGGGAGTTGCTACCTGGGAAATGCACCTTTCGTTGCAAAGAACCTGCAAAAACTATACAAACTTCCCCAGCGGGTTTTTCCCATCGTTCAGCTCATCATGGGGTACCCGGCTGAGGAGTACCCCACCCGACCTCGCTATCCCTATGACTTCTCCTGCTTCGAAGAGACCTATCTAGAATTGACCGATGAAATGGTCACGGATGCTATGAAAGTAATGGATGATGGGTATCTTGCCCAGGGGTATTACAAGCGCCAGCACGCTAAGATCCCCCTGGAGAATCAACGCAAGGAAACTTTCACCTATGACAATTATTCCTGGACCGAGCACATCTCTCGTAAATGGGGTCAATGGATGAAGGACCCAAAGGAAATCCTTGCCCAGTTTGAGAAATGCGGATTCAAAATCGGAGAATCAAGGTAATAACGAAAAGAAACGAGAGTGCAATTACGTGCCCTCTCGTTATTTGCCTTTTTATAATCAATATTTCAAAACCGAACCGCCGATGAATTCGCGGATGACCGAATCCTTGGGAACGAACGAATCGTCCTCCAGCGCTGTCAATTTCTGGAACAGTGAGTAGCAGCGGACCGCCCTTTCGAATGCATCCAGGCGCAAGGGATCATCGGCATACTTGTCGACCCATTGGGCAAACCGGCTCTCGAGTTTGGGCTTGTATACACTCAGTTCGTATGGCATGGCGGAATTAATGATGTAGTTGGCGGTGTGATGGAAGGGCACAATGTTACGCATCTCGCTGGAGCGTACGTAGTGCCAATGCAGCAGGGTCTGCTCGGGGTCGTACGCCCGGAAGGCAGCGTCCCGCAGCATGCGCCGCATCAGCCGGATGTCCGTCCAGCGAATGTAATTGCCGTCCTGGTCCTTCATCTGGAGCAAAGGTTCCAAGTACAGCTTGAATTTCTGCTCTTCCGGGAGGTCCTTGGTCATGGCAGGGTAAAGGCCATGCAGGCTGTCGATCAGGATCAGGTCTCCTTTGTTCAACTTCATGGGCGTTCGTTCATCCAAGCGGTGTCCTGACTTGAAGTCGTAAATCGGAAGCATCACATCTTCGCCCTTGGTGAGCCGCACCAAATGCTCGTTGATCAACTCGAGGTCGAGTGCCTGGGGAGTTTCGAAATCGTAATCACCAAATTCATCCTTGGGATGCTTGTCCAGGTCGAAGAAGTAGTTGTCAACATTCAAGGTTACCAGGCGCATTCCGTGCTTCTTGAGATGGTCGCCCACCTTGATGGTAGAAGTTGTCTTTCCTGAAGAGGAAGGTCCTGTGATGAACACAATCCGAACGACGTCTTTCCGCTCAACGATCATGTTGGCTGCGTTCCGGATATCCTCTGCATAAGCTGCTTCCGATGCTTCGGTTACCTGCTGTAGTTCGCCTTTTGCCACCCTGTCATTGAAACCGGCAACGGTGTTGACCCCATTCTCGGTTGCCCAGTCCAGTACGTGCCAGATCTTTGCCCAGGGAATGTTGGGGGCAGGTGTGGAAGATGATTCAAGTGCCTGTGCGCGTGAACGTGCCCTATCCGCGCGGTACAAGATGTACGCTTTGGATACTCTGGCGTGTTTGTTCTCGATCAGGACCTTTTCGACGATATCCTGGATTTGTTCGACGCTTGGAGATTCTCCTTCTGGGATGGTTTCTTCAAGCATCTTCACAACTTTACGGGTCAACCCTTCAGCGACCGTTTTATCACGCCCACCTACAGAGACGGCTGCGCGGTAGAGGGCATTCGTAATCCGGTCTGGATTGAAGGGAACAATTGCTCCATTACGTTTAATTACAGATTCAATTTTTGACATTACTGCCTCAACAATTCCCCATTGGATTTCTAATCCATTCTTTCATCAGTTTACTTCGTAGGATTCTCCAGGCTTCAAAACATGGACTTTAGCTTTCGTTTCTTTTTCAACGGTCTTTGCCCAGGCATCCGGGTCCTGGCGGATAAGGTCCCAAGTATTATAGTGATAGGGGATTACATTTTTAGGCGAAAGCATTTTTACCGAGCGCAGAGCATCGGCAGGTCCCATGGTGTAGTTATCTCCAATTGGAATCACCGCCAGGTCGATACCTTCTTCACCGATCAGTTTCATGTCTCCAAAAAGACCCGTGTCGCCGGCAATGTAAATCTTTTTCCCATCTCCGGAGGTCAGAAGGAATCCACAGGCGTTACCGCCATCTGAGTTATCCGGTAAAGTGGACCCATGTATAGCGAAAGTCGGTTTGAGGTAACCAAAGGGATGGTTGTAACCGCCCCCGATCTGCTGGTTATGGACTTTCACACCCTGCTTGCGCAACCAATTGCATATCGATCCATTGCTGATCACCAGAGCTCCCGTCCGTTTGGCGATCACAAGCGTATCCCCAATATGGTCATGATGTCCGTGCGTTATCAGGATGAAATCCGCATTTACTTTATCAGGTTGGGTTGTCGCTGCCGGATTGTCGGTGAAGAATGGATCTACAAGAATCTTATATCCGCCCGTTTCCAGCAGCAAAGCTGCGTGTCCCAAATATGTAAGTTTCGTAGTCATATTTCCCTTATATGTCAATTGATAAATTTTACCCTTGAAGTCATTCTTATCGAACCTGCATCACAACCTGGTATCCGATGAAAAGACCTCTCCCGAAAGAGAGGTCGAGGTTGATTCATGTAGTTCAGGGTTGCTGGGGGATCATTCCCTCCAGTATGGTTTCAATTGCGATGGTATGGCTGCAGCGACCCCGCGTTTTATAGAAATCGCAATCACACTTTAAAACCCCATCAATCAGATGGACTTCATGGGCATTGTTATCCCCTGCAATGGACACATGCAAAGACTTGAACTGGATCCGTTGAGATTTTTCGGCAACGTAACGTTTGGCTTTTTCCAGCTTTCCAATCAAACCTGTATCCATCTTTCACTCCTTATTCATTAGAATGCAAAAGGCACGCATATTCCGCGCGTGCCTTTAGATGAAACTCGGGATTACCACCAAGTATCTCATAGTGATCAATATTCTTATATGTATGGTATAGCAAATGGAAACGAAAGTCAATCGAAATTCATTAAAGCTTTGTTAGATTGTTGTTTGGA
>JBGQAS010000412.1:0-2366 GCA_041494435.1 Anaerolineaceae bacterium
CTCAATATTTTCAGTTATCTGCCTGAGGTAAATTTCATTTTCAATCAGGCTTTTCATATTTTGCAAGATGGGTACCTGAAGGTGTTTATTCAATAACGATTCCGTAGTGGTCAGCTTTGGATGTGCGCGGTCCCTTGGAAAACTCCCGGATTGGTCACCGGGAGTTGGAATGTCCAACATCGCCATCTGTTGTTGAGCCCAGGAATAAAACTGGGATGCCAGATGGCTCTTATCTTCAGGGGAAGCTTCATTAAATATAGATTGGAACTCCTGGAAAACCTTATCCAACTGTATTTCCTTTAGTTCCGTACTAGCTTTTTTTGAGACCAAGTCAAATCCTAATGTTGTATTTTCTATTCCGACTATTTGAGTAAATCATTTACACCAAAAATGAAGCCCTAAACACAAATCAGCCCTACACTTATTCAAGCTTAAATAATGTGCGATGTAAACCAACTTGGTTAATGATTGACAACAATGTGACCTGGTTGGTTAATTGACTGTTATAAATATTATATTACGACCAAACGTAGATTCATATAAGATGTCAGTAATAAATACTTGGTTGGGGCAGCAGCATAAATATTGTCAGGTATTTTTTAGGTTGTATAAGGGACATTGATAGCCTCTTGTCTGTAGAATATTTAAGATGATTCATTTCTGTGCAAAAAAAGATGGTTGAATTAATCAGGAATGCGAACCAGAAAATGGTCCGACTCGTTCAATGGTCATCTTGATAAACATTTTTATAAAGCCAAGCAAAAAGAATCGAGAAACCCTTGTTTGAAAAGACGAAAGGGTGATTTTAAGCCAAAATACATTAATTTATATCTAATAGTGACTTCTTGTTCACCCCACCTATAATGAAAGTGCAATTAGATTACAATCGAATTAGTATTATTTTTCTCTACAACGAAATTTACGTCACAGATTCTTTTCCCTAACCGATGGTGTATGAAAAACATAATTAATGCTCTTTTGCCCTCCCTCAAGAAAAGGAGTTCGCCATGTTTGAACGAATCCTGGTTCCGTTAGATGGATCAACTCTTGCAGAACGCGCCATCCCTCATGCGGAGCAATTCGCCCGTATCTTTGGGTCAAAAATTATCCTCTTGCAAATCCTTGATCCAACTTCGTTCCATGAAAACCCCAACCCCGTAGATCCGCTGAACTGGCAAATCCGCAAGGCCGAAGCCGATATGTATATGCAAGGGATCGCTACCCGAATTCGTGAGAACTTACATGAAAACGCACACGAAGTTAAAGGGATCCTGGCAAAGGGTAAAGAAGAAAAAAAGACCCGGGTAGAATATGCAATCCGGGAGGGGAAAACAGCTGAAAACATCGTAAACTTTGCCCACGCGGAGAAAATTGACCTGCTCGTCATCAGCACGCATGGTTCGGGGGGACTGAGCCGATGGAATATCAGCAGTGTTACCCAGAAAGTAATCAACCTGATCTATCTACCGGTGCTTATTGTTCGCGCGTATGACCAACCCGAATCGGAGAATGCCATAGTTCGCTATCGCCGCATTCTCCTCCCGATCGACAGTTCACGCCGGGCTGAATGTTCCTTATCCGCCGGGATTGCCCTGGCACAAGGGGAAAAGTTGATGGATTCAGTGACCAAGGCAAATTCTCGATCGTCCCAATCTACAAAAGCAGCGCCTTCATCACTCCGAACCAAGCTTATTCTCGCTGCGGTGATCAAACGACCTGAATTACCCATCCCTGAGCCCTACCCTGTTGAGATCGAACAACTTTCCAAACAGCTGGTACAGGTCAGCCACCAAGCTGTAAGTAATTATCTGAACGAGATGAAAGAACGTTTATCCGTGGAATGTGAAACTTGCGTCGTTGAAAACAATAGCATAACTTCTGCTATACAAGAACTGGCCAGCCAGGAAGAAGAAATCGATCTGGTCGTTTTGTGCGCCCATGGATACACCGGAAAATCCACCTGGCCGTATGGAAGCATCGCCCGCAATTACATGGAGCATGGCACGAAACCTGTCCTGGTCATACAGGATATACCACGTTCCCAAGTTCAGCCAACTGTTGCAGAGATAGCAGCTGAAAAAACCGGAGGGTCCTAAGCATGCTGGAGGACCGTACAAAACAGCCCAAGGAAAAAGATGATGTTTCCTCCGCAAATTCCACAAACTCCAAAACTGATCGGCTCCAGGAACTTGTCGCTGCCCTGGTAAAAAATTACCAAAAAATCCGTCGCGGAAAAGCAGTCAGAAATTTAATGACTGAGTTGCCTGGACGCGATATTCCAGGGCACAGTCTGGAGTTGTACGATTCCTGGTTAGCCGAAGCTCACCGCTACCTGCGCGAAACATCTCGTCAGGAGATAGCCATTA
>JBGQAS010000294.1:0-3388 GCA_041494435.1 Anaerolineaceae bacterium
ACCCGATCGAAATCAGGTAATGAAATTACTGGGAAAGAAGTGAGGTAGATAAAGATGAAGGGTGCAGCAGCAGGACAACCAGGGGTGGTTAGCATCGTGGATTTTCCCGAACCCTCTGCAGGAAATGGTGATATGGTCATCCGTTCCCTGGTATGCGGGATTTGCGCCACAGATATTAAATTGGTGCAAAAAGGAAGCAAGGAAATCCGTTATGCCTTGGGGCACGAATTGGTGGGGGAAGTAATTCGGGAACCTCAAAATGGAAAATGGAAAATTGGGCAGCATGTGGCAGTGGCTCCCTATCTTCCTTGTGGAGATTGCTTTTACTGCAAACATGGTCAATATACCTTGTGCAATAACTTGTACAATGTGTCCTATATCCCGGGGGGATTGGCAGAAAGAGTGCTTGTCCCTTCTGCGCTAGCTGAACGGGGGACTTTCGAAGTGCCCGCCGGACTGAGTGATGAAATGGCGGCCCTGGCAGAACCACTTGGGTGTGTAGTCAAAGGTCTGGAAGATGCCCATTTGCAACCGGGAGACACCCTGCTGGTTATCGGTGATGGCCCCATGGGATTACTGGCTGCTGCAGCAGGGAAATGCATGGGAGCAGGTCAAATCATTGTGGCGGGAATGACCGGGCATCGTTTGATTACTGGCTTAAGGTACTATGCCGATAAAACTGTGGATGTCTCCGTGGAAAACCTTCGGAAGGCAGTAGATGAACGGACGGAAAAACGCGGGGCGGATGTTGTCCTGGTCGCGGTTTCCAGCGGGGAAGCCCTGGAGAACGGAATTGCGATGGTTCGCCCGGGAGGTTGGGTGAACGCATTTGCCGGGGTCCCGGAGGGTACTACCCTCGACCTGGATGTCAGGAAGGTTCATTACCAGCAGTATCACTTGACAGGTTCCTTCGGAACGGCACCCATTCATATGGCGACTGCTTTGAAACTATTGAAATCCGGCAAGGTGGATTTCTCTCCGATCGTGACCGCTCGGTATCCCTTGATCAACGTAGCGGAAGCGATCTCTCATGTGGAAAATCGCATTGGCCTAAAGGCGATGGTGACATTTTAATAATCTTGGAGGATGAGTTGAAAGACCAAAGAAGAGAACGCAGATTGCAGAAAATTTTCGCCCAAGACGGTCGAACAGTAATCGTGGCCTGCGATCACGCCGGATTTATGGGTACGGTGAAAGGATTGGAAAAACCAGGACAATTAATCACAAGCGTAAAAGAAGCAGGTGTGGATGCCATCCTGACTACCAAAGGAATCGCGAGAGCCTTCTCTTCTGAACTCAGCAATCTCGGGATGATCCTCCGTGCAGATGGTGGTGCCAGTATGCGCTCTCCTGTGATGGGAAATTTGAGCATTGTGTGTTCAGTGGATGAGGCTTGCAGTTTGGGAGCTCACGCTGTAATCTGCATGGGAATGATTGGATTTCCAGAGGAACCCTCTTCTCTCCATAACTTGGCAAAGTTGACAGAAGATGGTTTGCGTTGTGGTATGCCAGTCATGGCGGAAATGCTGGTGAAGCCGGAAGAAGGAGAAAGCGTCACACCCCAGGATATCGGTTTTGCCATGCGCATTGGAGTGGAATTAGGCGCGGATTTGATCAAAGCGTCCTTCGCGCGACCGGTGGAAGATTTCAGGATGGCCCTTCAAGCATGTTATCGCCCTACCGTAGTTCTGGGGGGTGAAAAGGCCAAAGATGAAAGGGAAGTTTTGCAAGGGATTGCAGATGCGCTAGAAGCGGGTGCATCTGGCGTGGCAGTAGGAAGAAACGTCTGGCAGCATTCCAATCCTGCGGGCATCTGCCGGGCACTCGTGGCATTGGTCCATCGAGGAGCAAGCGTGAATGAAGCCATGAAGGAAATTTAATAATCGTGAAACACAACCTGGTTGGGCTGGATATCGGCACCTCTTGCGTAAAAGCTGCTGTATTTGATGAACGCGGCAATGCACTTTTTGTTGCCTCCGCCCCATTGCAGGTATTTACTCCTTTCGCGGGATGGGCTGAACAAGACCCGGAAGAATATTGGACTGCCACCTGCTCCGTGCTAAAAGAGGTATTCAACAAAATTGACCCGCGAAGTGTGTCTGGCATTGGGCTTTCAGGGCAATGCCCGAGCCATGTCTTGGTGGATGCCAACTATCGAGCCTTGGGTAAAGCGATTATCTGGCGCGATCAGCGTGCACAGGACGAAGCCAAATGGATGAATCAGCAAGTGGCTCCCGCACAGGCTGTTGAATGGTTGGGAAGTTCAAACCTTGGCGATGCCACTTCTCCGCCCGCCCGGTTGCTTTGGTTAAAGGAAAACCAGTCCTCGGATTGGACTAAAGCAGTAACAGTCCTTCAACCAAAAGATTTTGTAGCTCTTCGTTTTACAGATAAAGTAGCAACGGATTGCTATAGCGCTTATTGCCTGGCCAATCCTGACTCGGGAATATACGACCCCGCCTATTTCAAAACGTTGGGACTTCCCATCGAAAAAATGCCGAGAACATTGTTCCCCAGCGAGGTTGCAGGTGAGGTCACCGAGAAGGCGGCTTTGGCGACTGGTTTGAAACCTGGCACGCAGGTGATTATTGGTACGATTGATGCCTATTGTGACAACTTGGCTGCTGGCGCGATATTCCCCGGGAGGGCTGTTGATATTGCAGGGACTTCTGAGATTGTCTCCCTGGGAATTGAAAAACTTGTGGTGGCCGAAGGTGTGTATCCTGCCCGGATTGGGCATGATGGAATGTTTTTGTGCGGACCTACCCAGGCGGGTGGAGAGACTCTTAAATGGCTGGCACACTCCTTCTACCAGGAATTTCACGAGGGCATCCAGTATGACGCCATGGAACGTGAAGCCAAAGGATCACCACCGGGTGCGAATTGTTTGCTCTTTTTGCCTTATCTGAATGGGGAGCGGGCTCCCATTTGGGATGCAAAAGCTGTCGGTGCTTTTGTTGGTCTGACGTTCAGTCATGACCGGCGGCATTTCACCCGGGCTGTATATGAAGGAGTGGCTTTTGCTATCCGGCACATTCTCGAAATTTCAGAAACCGCTGCAGGAGTTTCGTCCAGGGAAGTTGTCGTTGGCGGAGGAGGATCGCGCAGTGATTTTTGGAACCAGATCAAAGCGAACGTGTTGCAAAAAATCGTGCGCCCCACTGTTGTGAGTGAAACAGGTTGCCTGGGAGCAGCAATCCTTGCGAGTGTTGGGATGGGTTACCAAAAAAGTGTAAAAGAAGCCTGCCTGGCGATGATCCAGTTAAAATCAGGAATCCAACCCGACTCAAAATTGTCGGGAATGTACAATACTATGTATTCCCATTACCGGGATTTCTATCCGGCTTTGAAAATGGTGTGCTCGGGAGAAGGCAGCTGAACCATGAAT
>JBGQAS010000048.1:0-8903 GCA_041494435.1 Anaerolineaceae bacterium
AAGACAAACTTATCGCGAGATTTCGTTTCCATAATATTTTTGAAAGACCCCGCTGAATCGACGGGGTCTTTGGAACTCATTCACTAAATTCAAACGCCAAATTAGTATTCGTCCGCGTCTTCTTCGTCCGTCCACATCTCATCCCCATCTTCATCGTCGCCATCGACTTCTTCCCATTCTTCATCTTCGTTGCTGTCTTCCCAGTCTTCGTTGGCGGCGGCTTCGGCATTCGGAGAGTAAGTGGCACAGCCCGTGTCTGGATCCAACTCAATCTGTGCAGCACTACAGTAACCCTCATCTAAAAATGCACAATCGAGATAATGACAACGAATACGTGCCATAAATATGCCTCCTCACAAACTTCTTATTTATGCAGGCTGCGATTTTACCTCATGTATTCAAAAGCAACAAGTTCGAAATTGTAAAGACCTAAAATTCTCATCCAGGCTTGGCTCGACGGGCTTCCATGACATTGGGAAGATTTTCGATTTTAGTGAGAACCCGGCTCAACTGGGAAATATCCCCAATTTCCAGGACCATGTTAATCGTGGCGAGGTTGTGCGAAACCAGGGAGTTGATATCGGTCAAATTGATGCTCTCGTTGGACAGGATGGTGGTGATATCTCCCATGAGCCCCTGGCGGTCGTAGGCTTTGATCTGGACAGGGATAGGGTAGGTATGCTGGGGTTCTCCCCAACTGACCTTTACGATGCGCTCCCGATCTTTCATGCGCATAACGTTGGGACAATCATAGCGATGAATGGTGGCGCCGCGCCCACGCGTGATATACCCAACGATCTCATCCCCTGGAACGGGATTGCAGCACCTGGCAATGTTGGTAAGGATTCCTTTCAAACCCAAGACAGAGATGGCATCGCCTTCCTGGATCTTCTCGACGCCAGGTTTAACTGCCAGGACAAGTTCTTCCTTTTTCTCCTCATCCTCGCTGAGCTTATTGACCACCCGGCCCAGGGTCAGATCGCCAGAGCCCAAGGCTACATAGAAATCCTCTACCGATTTGATCTCAAAGGAAGCGGCAAGATTTTCCAGGTTGATGTTGCTTAAGCCCAGGCGATGCAACTCCTTATCGAATAAGAGCTTCCCCTGGCTGAGGTTCTGTTCCCGATTTTCATACTTGAACCACGCGCGGATCTTGGAACGAGCGCGCTGGGTTTTCACCAAGCCTAAATTCGGATTCAACCAGTCGCGGCTTGGACCACCCTGCTTGGCGGTGAGGATCTCCACCCGGTCTCCGGTGACGAGAGCATGGTCCAGAGTGACCAATTTCCCGTTGACCTTGGCACCGCGGCAGCGATTGCCGATCTCCGTATGAACGTGATAAGCAAAATCGATGGGGGTGGAACCACTGGGGAGGTCGATGACATCACCTTTGGGCGTAAAAACGTATACCCGGTCTTTGAATACGTCGGTTTTCATACTGTCGACGAATTCCTGGGCGTCATTCACATCCTGGTGCCAGTCCATCAATTGGCGCAACCAATTCACCCGTTCTTCAAAAATGTCGTCACGCGGACCCTTTTCCTTATAGCGCCAATGAGCGGCGATACCGTATTCAGCGTTTTGGTGCATTTCAGGGGTACGGATCTGGATCTCGAGCGATTTCTTATCGTCGTAAATGACCGCGCTATGCAGGGATTGGTAGAAGTTGTCCTTGGGTGCGGCGATGTAATCATCGAAGGTGTTGGGGATGGGACGCCAATGCGTGTGGATGATCCCCAAGGCGGCATAGCAGGTGGGGATATCGGCGACGATCAGGCGCACCCCGCGAATATCCACCAGGTCTTCAAAAATCTTGTCTTTTTCCTGCATCTTGCGATAAATGGAATAAATATGTTTGGGGCGGCCGCTGATCTCAGCTTTGATATTGGCTTCAGCGAGGATTTTGGATAGATGCTTGATGATAGAGCTGATCTTGGTTTCGCGGTCATCCCGGCGTTCTGATAGTTTTTCAGCGATATCCTTGTACTTGACAGGGTTGACATAGCGGAAGGACAGGTCTTCCAACTCCCATTTCATCTGCCAGATGCCCAGGCGGTTGGCAAGGGGAGCGAAAATATCGAGGGTTTCGCGGGCGATCTTCTTGCGGGAGCTTTCGGGCATGTAGCTGAGCGTGCGCATATTGTGCAGACGGTCAGCCAGCTTGATCAGCACCACGCGGATGTCATCCCCCATAGCCAGGAAGGTTTTCCTCAGGGTTTCATTGGTAAGGTCTTTGCGCCTGGATTTGGGGTTGGAAACAGGTTCCGGCTCTGCTTTTGAGGAGATTTTGGTAGGAGCGCCAGGTTTTTCCTGGATATTCTGCTCAGCGCGTGAAACCCGAGGAAGCTGGGTGAGCTTGGTTACCCCATCGACCAGCTTGGCGGTTTCATCCCCGAATTCCTTGCGGATGTCATCGAGAGTGACTTCGGTGTCTTCCACGGTGTCATGCAGGAGCCCTGCGACCACAACCACGGGTGGGACGCGCATTTCAGCCAGGATGGCAGCCACAGCCTCACAATGGGTGATATAGGGGTCGCCAGAGGCACGTTTTTGATGCAAATGGGCTTTTTCGGCAAAATGGTAGGCACGAGTAACCAATTCCTTATCGGAATCGGTGTATGTATCGGGGAGAGATGCGATCAGGGTTGCCAGTGACATAAAAAACCATCAAAACAAGTTGGAGCTAGTATACACGCCTTGAAAGGGCTAGACAAGCGGTGGTTCATAAGTTATTCGTAAATCCTCTTTTCGCTAAATCGGCAAAAGCAATTAACCGCGAAATACGCGAAATATTATTTATTTGATTTGTTTTTGTTTTGTAAATCTGAAACAAAAAACAATTCTATGCTCATCCCAACATCCCCGTCGGAGGTAAAAACAAAGTTATTCCATTTTGTTACTCGGATTCGTTTTTTAAAAAAAGGGGAACGAATAAAACGAAGCACCATATTTTGTTGTTAATGTTCTGTGTTTATTATGGGGATTATTGAGTGAAATTACTAGCTGTCAAAATTGATCCCCTCAAGCGGGGACTTCGCAGGCCGTATAGCCATAAAAAATGGAGATGAGCCTCTCCTACCTCTCCCAAATGTGCGACATTTGGGGGAGCTTTTATTCACTAAAGATAAGACGAAAGAGGTAGGTTCGACTATTACAGAGTTAATTTTTCCAAAAGTTGGGGTAATGAAAGTTGCTTGAAGGAAGTGAGGACGAAATCCGCTTGGGAGAGGTCCAGTTGAGCGGAGAGGGGGTTGGGAACGGCAACGCAAATAAGCCCGGCTTTTTTGGCAGAAGCGATCCCGTGCGGGGCATCTTCAAAGACAATGGCTTCGGAGGGCTCTAGCTGCAAATCACATAGAGCTTTTTGATAAAGATCCGGCTCCGGCTTGACCTTAACCACGTCTTCCATGGTTTCAACCGCAAGAAAGAAATCCAGGAGTTTGAAGCGGGTGAGGTGGCTGATCACCCAGGGGCGGTCGGAACTGGAAGCAATAGCCATTTTCAACTGCAAGCTTTTCGCCTGAATAAAGTAATCGACGACACCGGGCATTAACGGCTCATTGATGAGCAATTCCATTTCCCGCTTGCTTTGATATTTTTCCCAGTAATTGGGATCGAACTCTGAGCCGACTTTTGCTTTCAGGTCAACGATGGGATCAAAAGTTTCGTTTGAACTGCCGAGAGTTTTAGCGTAGTTCGCCAGATCAAAATTCAGGCCATAATGCTGGTAGATCTCGCACCAGGCGAGGTAACGGGGAGATTCGGTATCGAGAATCAAGCCGTCAAAGTCAAAAAGGAGACCTTTTATTGCCATGGGAGTTATTTCAACTGTTCCTGCCCGGCAAATTCGCGGTAAGGAGAGACGTAGGTTAGGATTTCGTTATCTTTCTCGGTCAGTTTATTGCCGACCAATCGGTCGAGTAATTCCCCGACACCAGGTCCCAGCATAAAGCCTTGACCACACATACCGGTGGCAAGCAAGTAACCTTGCACGGCTTTGGACCAGCCGATGATGGGGAAACCATCGGGGGTCATGGGGTAGGTGCCTCTCCAGGTACGCCGGACGCGGATATTCTTCAACCTGGGCATAACATTGATCATCCGTTTCGAAACCATGGGAAGGAACCGGCTGGTTTCGCGGGTATCGAAACCCCAAATGCTCGGGCTGGGGGTGATACAGAAAATAATCTGTCCGGTGGTGTGTTGGTAAAAATAGTAGTTAGCTGAACCTGGTTCCGGGCGGACATCCACGATCATGGGATCGAGGAACCTTTCAACGGGTTCGGTAATAGCAGCTTCGTGAGAATCCGGGCGAACGGGTAGCTTGATGCCTACCAGGTCGTCTATGTCCTCTGCCCAACCGCCAGCAGCATTGATGACAACATCGGCGGCATACTCACCTTGATCTGTGGAGACGCCTTGGATCTTGCCGGCGGAAGTCTTTATCTCTTTCACTTTTTCGTTGAAATGAAATTCAGCACCTTCTTTCGATGCCTGGTCATAAAAAGCGTGAAGGGCGAGCAAAGGTGAGGCATTGCCATCTTCAGGAGAGAAAGTCCCCCCGATCAGTCCATTGGGATTTAGATCAGGGACAACCTTCAATAAACTCTTCTTATCCAGCCAATCGATATTCAGTCCGAATTTGTGCTGGGAATCAAGCAAGCTCTTGAAAGATTTCTCTTCTTTTTCGGCATAGGCAACGAAACAATAACCTCCCTGCACCCATTCGATGTCATCCCCAAAGGTGTCTTTCCAGGTGGAAAAGATCTGGATGCTTCGCTGGGAAAGACTGATCTTGGCGGGATCGGAATGGGTGGCACGGATGCCACCGATGGCACGTTTATTCGACCCTTGCCCGACAGATGGGTACTGGTCAATGACCAAGGTCTTCACCTTGTTCTTAGCAAGGTTCATAGCAGCAGGAACGCCAACGGAACCAGCGCCGATGATGATCACATCGTAGTGGGGAAGGAGTGAATCAGTCATTTGACCCTACTCCTTCCTGTTCACCAGCGAAAACGCCAAGCGGAACTTCGACGAAGAGGGGTCGCCTGGAAGGATCGGTTACTTTATCAGGGGTAATACCTTCTTCCCTGAATATGCGTTGGATAATGGCGGTGCAGGTCTTGGCTCCACATGCACCCATTCCAGCGCGGGTGATGGTCTTGATCTCGTTCATATCGCGGAAGCCACGACGGATCACATCGCGAATTTCACCGGCAGTCACCCGCTCACAACGGCACACGATCATGTCATCTGCGATGTGAGAAACCGTTTCTGGCAAGGACTCGGATACAAAGGAGGGCTGAACTTGAACACCCGCAATCCGTGTGGCATACTCTCGTGGAGATTGCACCGTGATCACAAAGGTCCGGTCGGTCTTTGCATTCCCTTTTACCGCCAACACTTTGGCAGTTCCTAGGGGTTTCCCTTCCGTGTCCATCAAAGTTACCAAATCTTCCTTATGCAAACGCTCTTTGCCAAATTCATAGGGGATGGAAACAGTGGCAAACTTGGGATCGGGGCGGTAATCCACCAGGGTGATGGCCAATCCCGGACATCCCATGACACATTTCAAGCAACCTTTGCAGGCATCTGTGTCGCCAATATACCTGGGGATCTCACGGATATCTTTTTCAGCCACTTTGATCAACCCCTGGATGCATAAGGTTGAACACGGATTGCAGGGGATTTCCTGGGTGCAGTGCAAAACGGGAACAACGCCTTTTTCAGTCTCTGGGAAGGTTTCGGGAATTGTCCGACCCGGTTTGGATTTCAGTATCTCACTGGTTTCAAACCAGGATTGGGGAATTTCTCCGGTACTCTTTCCCAGTTTTTTCGCAATCTCAAACCCGCGGATGCGACCAGAGAAAATGGCGGCAGAAGCCTCAGCTACTTCTTCGGCATCACCAGCAGCGAATACCGTGAAACCGAATTCTTTGGCTTTCAGCAAGATCTCATTCACCGGGTCAAGACCAACGGCGATCAACAGACAATCACAGGCAAAGGATTTTTCAGTACCGGGAATGGGCTTGAACTTGGAATCCACTTTCGCAATAGTTACGGATTCGATGTAATCCTTGCCATTTGCAGAGAGTACCGTGTGGGAAGTGTAGATGGGTACGCCCATGCGGACCAATTTATCCTTGTGGACTTTGTACCCACCACATTCCGGAAGAGCTTCCACGAGACCAACCACTTCCATACCGCCTTGCAAGGCATGATAGCCGGCGATCAAACCAACGTTGCCGCCCCCAACGATAAATATTCGATTTGCAGGTTTTACCAGGTCACGATTGACGAGGGTCTGGAAGGCGCCGGCACCGTACACTCCGGGAAGGGTATTCCCCTTGAATGCCAGGAATTTCTCGCGTGCACCGGTTGCGACGAGAACGATCTCAGGCTCAACGATTACGTATTCATTCCCATTCTTGAGAATGCCAATTTTCTTATCGCTGAAGGCTGACAGGGCAGTGCTTTTCAGCCAGATTTCCACCGATGGGTAGGAACGAACCGTTTCTTCCAGGCGGGTGGCGATATCGATTCCCCGGGTACCTGCAAATACGGCTTCGCTTGAGCCAAAAAACCGATGGGTTTGAAGGACGAGTTTACCGCCCAAGCGATGTTTATCATCTATTAGCAGAACGCTGATCCCGAGTTTGCCCAATTCAAAGGATGCTGAAAGCCCAGCAGGACCACCACCAATGATCAGGACGGAGACTTTTTTTGTTTCGATCCCTTTGAAAGTGCCATTTTTCTCCACTTTGGGGAGGGTGGGCAGCCCATTCAAAGGACTCACTTTCATACCAGGTTCGACCAGTTCCATGCAGGATTTCACCGGTTTGCCGTTAGCAATCACCATGCATTGGGAACATTGTCCATTGGCGCAGAAAATTCCCTGGGGAGCATGGTCCTTGGGATGATACCCAAAGACGCGGATACCATTCGCAAACAGGGCTGCAGAAATGGTATCGCCTTTCATAGCGGGTAATTCTTTTGCTTCCCAGAAGAAGCTAAGTTTTTCCCGCTCAGGGATGGGGATGATGGGATGGTCTGTTATGCGGAAATCTGCCATGTTTTTTCTCAATAACTCCAAGGTTATTCGAAAAATCAGGCTTGATTGTACCAAAGCATGCCCTTTTCAGTACCTGAAATTCAGCCAGATTAAGTTTCCTATTCGTCACATCGGGAAAAAACCCAATTGACGATAGTGATAAAATATTTCTATCCAAGACTGGGAAGAAGAGACATATGATCCGAAGAATTGCCGTATTAACAAGTGGTGGAGATGCGCCGGGAATGAACGCGGCGATCCGGGCCGTAACCCGAACCGGGATTGACAAAGGGTGGGAAGTCTTCGGATTCAGGTTAGGCTACGAAGGATTGATTAACGGTAAAATACTTCCCCTTGGCCCCAGGGATGTAGGCGGGATACTTCAGCGTGGTGGGACAATTCTTGGCAGCGCACGTTCGCAAGAATTCATGACTGAGGAAGGTCGGATCAAAGCAGTCCGAAGCTTGAACGAAGGAGGAATTGACGCACTAGTCGTGATTGGGGGAAACGGTTCACAAACTGGTGCGTATTTATTAAATAAAATGGGTTTTCCGACAGTAGGCGTTGCATCCACTATTGATAACGACCTATATGGATCGGAAATCACGATTGGGGTGGATACCGCGCTGAATATCGCTTTGGAAGCCATCGACAGGCTAAAAACTACAGCTTCCTCTCATCAAAGAGCCTTCCTGATCGAAGTGATGGGACGGAAATGCGGTTATCTGGCGCTGATGGCTGGCATCGCGGGTGGCGCTGAGATGGTGGTGATCCCGGAGGTGGAGATCGAACCGGAACAAATCGCCGAGGTATTGAGAGAAGCCTATCAAAAAGGGAAAACCCATGGGATCGTCATTGTAGCTGAAGGTGCGAAATATAATGCCACCCAATTGGACGAGTATTTCAAGGCGCACAAAGAGCAATTGGAATTCGATCTCCGCGTGACCATCATCGGGCATGTACAGCGCGGTGGTGTCCCGAGCGCTTATGACCGCATCCTGGCGAGCCGGTTGGGAGCGGGTGCGACAGAACAGATCCAAAAGGGGAATTTCGGAACCCTGGTGGGAATTATGAAGAGTGAAATTGTGGCAACACCCCTGGATGTAGTAGTCAATACGAAGAAAGCGCTCGATCCGAAAATGATCGAGCTGGCGAGAATGTTGGATTAAACCTCACCCCAACCCCTCTCCGTCTAGGAGAGGGGCTTTTTTTACCAACTCCCCCTCTGCCTTTGGCCTCCCCCCAAATGCACGACTTTTGGGGGGATGAGTGATTGCTTGCATGAGAAACCGGAGCAGTTTTTTATTTTTGTTTAAGACAAGCCTGGATGAATTCGTCGATGTGACCATCGAGAACGCCACCGGTAGCACTGGTTTCATATTCCGTACGGTGGTCTTTGACCATCTGGTAAGGGTGAAGAACATAGGAACGAATTTGGCTTCCCCATTCGGTCTTTATGAATTCGCCGCGCAGTTTGGATAATTCCTTGTCTTTTTCGTCCTGGTAAATCTGCAAAAGCCTCGACCGGAGCACCTTCATGGCATTTTCCCGGTTTTGCATCTGAGACCTTTCATTCTGGCAGGAAACCACAATCCCGGTGGGAATATGGGTGATTCGCACAGCGGTGGAATTTTTTTGAACATTTTGACCTCCCGCACCAGAGGAGCGAAAGGTATCTATTTTGATATCTTCGGGGTTGATCTGGACGGTGGGATCTTCCTGGGAGGCTTCAGGAAGGACTTCCACCTTGGCAAAGGAGGTATGCCGGCGATGGTTGGCATCGAAAGGCGATAGCCGCACGAGACGGTGGACACCTTTTTCGCAATGCAGGTAACCATAGGCATATTTA
>JBGQAS010000373.1:0-2673 GCA_041494435.1 Anaerolineaceae bacterium
AGGTGTAATCAATAATTGGACTCGCAATATAGGTCTTTTAGCTGCCACGTTCCTGACATTGGATGACCTGGCTCCTTCCCGGATCATCTGTGGAATTGGCGCCTGGTGGGATCCGCTGGCGAAAAATGTCGGGATCGATCGATCAAAACCGCTAACTGCGATGAAAGAGACGATCACTATTCTGCGAAGATTGTTGAATATGGAAAGGGTGACTTTCCACGGAGAATTCGTCCATGTAGATGGGATTGAACTTGATGTCGTACATGGTCGGCGCGAACCCAGGAATGTACCAATCTATATCGGAGCAACCGGGGATCAAATGATGGAAATGACCGGTGAAATTGCTGATGGCGTAGTAATGAATTACTGTGTCCCTCCGGAATATAACCACAAAGCGATAGAGCTATTGGAAAAAGGCGCTAAAAAGGCAGGGCGGAAATTGGACGATCTGGATCGACCTCAGCTTGTAGTTTGTTCTGTGGATAAAGACCATGACAAGGCAATCGATACCAGCCGCGAATTATTGACCCAATACCTGGCTCAGCAACCCCACATTGCCAAAGCTTCTGGAGTATCTCCTGACATTGTGAAATCCATTCAAAGCATATTGGGTTGGCCGGCTACCTACGAGCAGATTCAAAAAGCAAAGCACTTCGTACCCGATGAGCTGATCCTGCGGATCACCGCCTCCGGTACACCGGATGAAGCCAAAGTCAAAGTAAAAGAATACATCAAGAATGGCTGCACCTGTCCCATCCTGTACCCGGTTGGCGGGGATGTAAATCTATTGATTGACACCTTTGCTCAAAACTAAAGGCGACCATGATCACAGAGTATCATAGACCATCCAATTTGCAGGAAGCTCTCAAACTCCTTTCAAGGAAAGATCCAGTTACCGTTCCCCTCGGAGGGGGTACCATTTTGAGCAGGTTTTCCGAAAAGGCCGTTCAAGTTGTTGACCTTCAACAGCTAAACCTGAACCAAATTGGCAAAAGGTGTGAGTTTTTATCCATCGGGGCAACGACAACCCTGCAAGCCTTGATGGATTATTCCGATATGCCTGTTTGCATTAAAGATAGTCTCTTATTTGAAGGAACTTACAATCTCCGGCAGGTAGCTACAGTTGGAGGGACCCTTATTTCTGCCAAAGGGGATTCTTTGTTTTCCGCCATCATTCTGGCTTGCAATGCTGAAATGCAATGGGAGCCGGGATCACAGGAAGTTTTATATGAAAAATGGCTCTCAAAACCTAAAACCCAAAAGCAAGGCAAACTTTTGGTCGAAATTCATTTTTTGTTCGAATCTATTGTAAAGTTTGAAAAAGTTGGCATCACACCTCGAAGCAAACCTGATCTTTTTGTAGTGAAAGCCATCCAGGGCAAACAGGTACGCTATGTTCTGGGTGGAAAATCCAATTCATTCCATGTATACAATGGCAATTTAATCGAGAAACCCCAGAAACTCACTGAATTCCTAAAGAATGCGTATAGTGATTTTATTCAATCCAAAATGACTGAACCTTATTTCGATTCAACCGTAAATATCTTACTCAAGAGGCTGGATTTGAAATGAACAGCATTCACATAAAAATAAACGGGAAGTATAAAACCTTTCCAGTCCAACCCTCCGAATTGCTGCTCGACACTTTGCGTAAAGCTGGATATTTCGGCGTGAAATCGGGTGGCTGCAAGACGGGTGAATGTGGTGCTTGCACCGTTTTGTTGGATGGAAGGCCGGTGAATTCCTGCCAGATGCTTTCCATGCAAGCAGATGGGCATGAAATCGTTACCGTGGAGCATCTTGGAGAACATCCCAAGCAAGGCTGGAGAAAATCCGAAGGGTTGGATGAACTTCAAAATGCTTTTATCGAGAGCGGCGCCATTCAATGCGGCTATTGCACTCCAGCCATGCTGCTGGCAGCCAAAGCATTGTTGAAAAAGAATGACAATCCCACGGAAGATGAAATAAGGGCTGCGTTATCGGGTGTGTTGTGCCGATGCACGGGTTATGACAAACCCGTCAAAGCCATCCAGGCGGTGGCGCAACGAAAAACCGATAATCTGACAGAACAGGTCATGCCGCAGATGCTGACCGTGCCGGAAACGGAAAAATTCAGGAAAGTGGGCAAACCCGAGAAAAAGGTGGATGCAGTGAAGCTGGTCCAGGGGAAAACTGCCTTTACCGATGATATTCACCTGGAAAACATGCTTTATGCCAAGATCCTGCACAGTCCATTGGCCCATGCCCGAATCAAGAAGATTGATGCTACGAAAGCACGAAATTTACCGGGTGTGGCAGCAGTTTTGACTTACCGGGACATTCCCAGGGTTGTTTATTCCACTGCAGGACAATCTGACCCCGTACCAGGACCGTTGGATAGCTTCTCGCTCGACAATAAAGTACGCTTTGTTGGCGACCGGGTGGCATTTGTCGCGGCGGAATCGCTTGAAATTGCTGAAGAAGCATTGAAACTCATCGAAGTGGAATATGAACCTCTACCAGTGCTCTTGGATTCTTCAAAAGCGATGGAAAAAGGCGCTCCAATCCTTCATGATGAGAAAGAATACGTCCAGTTTGCGGATTCCGACCCGAAAAAGAATGTAGCGGCAAGAATACGTATAGATATTGGTGATGTGGAAAAAGGGTTCAAGAAAGCCGACCGGATCATTGAAT
>JBGQAS010000218.1:0-4325 GCA_041494435.1 Anaerolineaceae bacterium
CATCAGATTGACAGCTGGGAAAACCCCCAGGCTGCCGTGAAGACAAGCTCGCTCGCCAAATTCCTGAATGCCATCTGCGCGCACGTTCTTCGAATATAGAAGTGTGGGCACAGGATGCCAGCTGTGGAATTTCATCACCGCCGGTGAGGAATGATCTCCACCGATGATGACCACCTCCGGATTCAGTTTCATCACACGAGGAATGTAAGAATCTACTTCTTCAATGGCTTTTACTTTGCCATCAAAATTCCCGCTTTCTCCGGCAGTATCGGTCTTTTTTATGTGCAAATAGAAGAAATCAAACTCCTGCCAATGTTTTTCCAAGGTGGATAACTCATCTGCTATTGTGTCACCACCCACATCCAGAATTTCCATACCTGCCATTTTTGCTACGCCGCGGTACATACCATTTACTGCTATGGCGGCAGCGTGCAACCCATAGATTTCGGCAAAAGAGGGCAATGTGGGTAATTTGGCAAAACCGCGTAAAAGTATGCTATTGGCTGGTGTTTTGTCTGCCAAAAGTTTTCCGGCTTCATTCACAAATCGGTTTGCAAATTGAGCGGCTTTTTTTGAACTCGAATCCCGGGATTTTACCGGGACAGGAGGAACACCGGTGACCTGCGGATCAGTATCGGTCAAGTCTTCTCCCAGCCCGGAGCCCCTCATGATAAAAGCAAACCTGTGCTCTTTGACAAGCCGGACGAAATACTCAACCCCTTCGATTTTGATGGTTTGCAGCAACTCAACCAAACGGCTGGATTCAGCAGACGAAATACGCCCGGCTCGACGATCTGTGATGAGCCCTCCCGCATCCACCGTACAAAAATTTCCCCGAGCGGCTATGTCATCCGACCCCAATTCAAAATCCACTCCCAAGGCTTCCAATGCCCCACGGCCAATCTCATAATGGATGGGATCGTAGCCAAAGAGCGCCAGGTGTCCAGGCCCGCTTCCCGGGGTGATGCCAGGAGCCACGGGGATGGTGAGACCAAGAGAAGATTGAAATGCAAGCGCGTCAAGGTTCGGTTTGGTAGCTGACTCGAGTTCGGTTTGGCCACCTGCCTCGCGAGGCAAGCCGCCCAAACCATCCATGATGATCATCACAATCTTGGTTTGAGCAGGAGCAATCAGGCGCTGATATAGGGGCGTTTCCATATTCTCTCTTTACTCGAGAATGCATTTCCTTCCCACACCGCTAACAAGCAGATCGTAGGCTTTCTTTGTCTTGGAATAATCTCCATCCCGGTCCAAGGCAATACCTCTCCCAATGCCGGAAACGACCTTTCCGATGCCAATCTCATCGATTTTGTCTTCGAGCAATTCCAATAATGCCGGAGCAGTTCCCGGTTCCGTACTGCGCCCGTCAAAAATGACGTGGACGTAAACTTTTTCCAATCCTTTGGATTTAGCCATTTTCAGGAGCGCAAGGGGATAATCGATCGACCCATGGGAACTTTTTTCGGTTAATAACGCGATCAAGTGAAGACTGGAATTCTGGCTTTTTACTTTTTCTAAAGTATCAAGAAACACTTCATTTGTGTAGAAAGTCCCATCCTGCATGGCACGATCCAGACGGACGTCATCCTGAAGGACGATCCTTCCAGCGCCCATGTTGATGTGCCCTGCTTCCGAGTTGCCTGCTTTGCCAGATTTCAAGCCAACTGCTTCTCCTGCTGCCTGTAGAGTGGTTGATGGATAGCTCTTTAACAGATCATCCCACACCGGAGTTGTTGCAAGAAAGATCGGATTGGAATCATCCTCTTTGCCGATCCCCCACCCATCGAGAATAACAAGGAGCACTTTTCTTTTTGACGTGCCTTGATAACCCGGAGCCAGGTTGATGCCATCCATGGTTTTTGGCTTTGGGCAGCTCAGCAAGTTCAGGATTGTCGGAGCAATGTCGGCTAATTTTCCATCTACAAGAGAACCTTTTCCTTCCACTTTGTCATCAATCAGGATAAAAGGTACCGGGTTGGCGGTGTGAGAAACATTGGGGGTGCCATCCGGGTTGGTCATCTCCTCCAAGTTACCGTGATCGGCAGTGACCAGGGTGACATAATCCGCTGCCAGGGCACGTTGAATGACACCACCGAGCTGGTTGTCTACAATTTCAGCACAGCGGACTTTAGCTTCATTGTTTGAGGTATGACCGATTACATCGCCGTTTGCAAAATTGGTCACGATCAAATCGTAGTCATTTTTGATCCCCAGAATCACAGCCTCGGCAACTGCATCCAAGCTTAATCCGGGTACCTTGTCAAAAGGAACACCCCTTGGAGAAGGGATACGAACATCTTCTTCCCTGGTAAAAGGTTGGTTGTTCCCCCCATTGAAGAAAAAGGTTATATGCGCAAATTTTTCTGATTCGGAAACCCGAAGCTGTCTTAACCCAGCTTTGCTTACAGTTTCCCCGAGAGTTTCCTGGATCTTCGTGGGAGCAAAGGCAACCGGAAGATCCTTGAATTTTTCATGATACAGGGTCAGGATGACAAAGGTCAGATCGTCCATTTTCTGGCGGGGGAAATTCCCGGTTTGCGGTTCAACAAACGCTTCCGTCAACTGGATTTCACGTTCCCCGCGCCGGCAGCAAAAGATCACCCCATCATGATCCTTGATCCTGCCGATGGGATTTCCGCTTCCATCCTTGAGGACGATAGGCGCCAGAGAATAGTCCGTCTGACCTTCGGTAAACATCTCTCTTACCGTTTTGGCCATCGCCCTTCCACCGCATGCCTCAAGACTAGGAATCATCCTGATCCTTTATCCTCGAGAAATTAAGCCTAAGAAGATCTTCATTGCTTCTGCCGAGGTGGAAAAATATCCAGAAGATCACTGCATTCCTGGATAAACTTATCGGGTACACATTCCCCGGTCGGTGCTTCCTTGCCATGCTTCTCGGGATCAATAAGAATGATGATCATCCCAAACCCCGCCTTGCGAGTACCCACCACATCCCGTTCCGGATTGTCGCCCACGTAGGCGCATTTTGCCGGATCGACCCCAGCCCGTTTCGCGGCTTCCCAATAAATTTCAGGACCCGGCTTACGGTTGCGAACCTTCGAAGAAAGGACAACGGATTTGAAATAGCTGGTCAAATGGTCTGTTTCCAGCCAATCGGGGATCTCTGTTTCAGTGATCGTATTTGCGATAATCCCAAGGACATAACCACGCTTATCGAGCTCAAAGATGGTCTTTTTCACATCGTCGCGAGGCACCCTGCGACCGTCCTTGTCGCGCCACATGCGGGTAAGTTTTCCCGCTATCGGAGCAATCTTTTCTTCAGGCACATCGGGAAGCAAAAAGCGTGTCCAAAGTTCTTTCTCTGAGGCTTCGGTGAGATTCTCAAATGACCACTTGCGGTAGGCTTTCCAGCGCCCGTCCATTTTTTCAAAGAAAGCAGCCTCGGTCTCCGAAGTCTCAGCGAAGGCCATTAATTCCTTACGTGCCTGGGCTTGAAAGGCTTCATCCTTGATCACGATCCGCAACGTATTACCAACATCCAGGAAAATTGCTTCAATATCAGGAACCATACTCCTCCACCGTGAAAATGATTAGATTCCGACAGCAAACAACTAATTTTATGCACACGTGTGCATATATTATTGTATGCCGAATCCAAAAGTCGTCAAGTGGGAATTTATCTAACCCTTGATTGCGATCCAGAAAGGATGAAAAGTATAGGTAGATCTTTTGAAAAAGTTATCGCTGGATACGCGCCGTTCCACCTGAGGCGAACGCCCTCACCTGCTCCAGGGTTGACATGGTGACATCCCCTGGGTGAGTGGTCAGTAATGCCCCATGCGCCCAACCTAAACGGAGAGCCTCATCCGGGTCCGTACCGCTCAACAAGCCATAGAAAAAACCTGCAGCAAAACCATCCCCGCTGCCAACCCGGTCGTATACTTCCAGTTCACACATGGGGGAAACATAGGTCTTGCCATTCAACCAGGCAACAGCACCCCAATCATGCCGGTTAGCACAATGCACATCGCGCAATGTGGTTGCCACAGCTTTCACCTTGGGATATTTTGCGACAACGTCGTTTATCATGCCAAAAAAGGTGGCAGGATCGAGTTTTGATTTTGCCTCCATTTTGGGTCCCGGGATACCAAGGCCCATTTGCAAATCCTCTTCATTTCCGACCAGCACATCCACGTATTCCATGATCCGGTGGATCATGACCTGCGCCTTTTCTTGTCCGCCCCAAATATTCCATAATTTGGCACGATAGTTCAAATCAAAGGAAACAATAGAGCCGGAGGCTTTGGCTGCTTTCATCCCCTCGATAATCAATTCACCCGTTGTTTCAGAGAGTGCAGCGA
>JBGQAS010000299.1:0-3256 GCA_041494435.1 Anaerolineaceae bacterium
ACAAGCGATCTATGATGTGGTCCTGGAATATGCTCAAAAATTGGGCTTCAATAATCTTGCACCTCACGACTGCCGGCGCACATTTGCAAAATTGGCGCATAAGGGCGGTTCACCCATCGAACAGATCCAATACTCC
Source organism: Anaerolineaceae bacterium (assembly GCA_041494435.1). Taxonomy (GTDB): domain Bacteria; phylum Chloroflexota; class Anaerolineae; order Anaerolineales; family Anaerolineaceae; genus JBGQAS01. Next base: position 137 of record JBGQAS010000299.1, read on the forward strand.
CTGGGGCATGCCTCGATCACGACAACCCAAATATACCTGGGGATCGAACAAAGTCTCACGGATGCACCGTGTGACCATATTGGAATTTCAGCATGAAAGGAGGAAATATGGAAAACATAACCGAAACACCCAAAACCAAAAATGTGAAGATTGGAAATGGCACTTTTGAAATTCCGGCAAAAATGTCAATAAGTGGAATGGTCGAATGCTGGAAAACTGATTCAGAACATTATGAGGAATTAGCAAAGGTGATCGTGAAGGATTGTAGAAACTTCGCAACTGCGATTGCACATGAATGGTTAGAGCAAACTGGATATTTATTAATCCCGAAAGACTATCGCGGTTTTGTGGGGCATACGGAAGATGAACTGCGAAAAATGGTCAAGGAATATTCCAAGACGAAAAAGGCCGATCAATCTTGATTTTTCGATATTCTCCCCGCCCTGGTTTGCATGAACTGGGGCGGTCCTTTGCAAAATTAAGTATTATTTTGCCTTATGATAATGACCCTTATCGCGTAACATTGGAGGTAATAAATGGCAAAGAATAGATCACACGGAGAAGGTAGTATCTACCAGCTCCCTTCCGGCAAGTGGCACGCTCAATTTAGCATCGGTCCTAAAAGAATTTCATATACTGCCCGGACAAGGAATGAGGTATTAACCTGGATACGCAAGACAAGCGAACAAATCAGCCAGGGATTGACTTACCAGGCTGCAAAAGTGACAATCGGAGAATACCTGACGAACTGGCTGGCAAGTCACGAAAATACAATCAGACCCAGAACCTTCAAATACTATAAATCCATTTGCGAAAAACGGTTAATCCCGGAATTGGGTCCTATTCCAATGAAAGACCTAACAACGGACAAGATACAAGCGCTTTATGACAAGTGGAATAGAAAAGCGATAAGCCCACATGTGATCAATAAGGCACATTCCATTTTACATCTTGCACTACAGCGTGCAGAGGCTACCGGGTTGGTAGTAAAGAATGTCGCCAACCATGCCAAGCCCCCCAAAGCTCCCCAGGATGAAATGAAATTCTGGACCGATGGGGAGGCCAATCAATTCCTGACAATCGCAAGATCAAACCGATTATATGCACTTTATTATTTAGCACTTGCAACCGGCATTAGAGAAATGGAGTTATTAGGGTTAAAGTGGCTAGACCTGGACAATGCGCGGGGTATCCTGAATGTCAGGCGCCAATTATCAAGGTCCGGTGGTACGTTTGCTCCCCAAAAAACCAAAGCAGCCAAAAGGTCAATTCTACTTGGTAGTGGCACAATTGCGGTCCTGAGTGATCATTATAAACTGCAGATACAAGCGCGAAATCTTGCGGGTGACCGCTGGCATGAAAATGACTTGATTTTTCCGTGTACCATCGGAACCCCGATGAATTTTAAAAACCTGATTGAGCGATCGTTCAAACCGCTTGTGAGGGTTGCGGGTGTGCCAATGATACGTTTCCACGATATGAGGCATACTGCAGCCAGCCTGATGCTTTCAAAGGGTGTATCTATTTTTATTGTATCTAAGATCATGGGCCATGCCCGGCCCAGCATCACAAGCGATATATATGGTCATCTTGTGCCGGGTTCGATGAATGGCATTGGGGATATGATGGAGGAATTAATCGCCCCAATCCCTGTTAATGTCCCCTCAGCGGGTGAAAAGATTGCACACGAACTGCACACGAATTTTTATAATGCAACAAAAAATGACGACTAAGGGATTATCCTACTCAAAAACAAGCAAAAAACCGCTTATTTCAGCGGTTTATGGGGAATTTTGCAATCTTTTCTGTGGGCGGAATAGGACTCGAACCTACGACCTCCTCTGTGTAAGAGAGGCGTTCTAACCAACTGAACTATCCGCCCGACGGGCTGATTATACCTTAGTTTTTCTGCACCTTTGCATGCCAGCTCCACCTTAATACCGCAAATTCGTTTGCATTTTTCCGCATGTTTATGATACACTTTAAATTAAAAATGATAACTATGGAGGAGATGATGACCTTCGAAGAACGTATTCGTCGTGACCGGCCAAGCATGTCTAAAAGTTTTTCCAAGCTGGCTGATTATCTGCTCGATTCCTACATCCAGGCCTCCTTCATGACCGCCAGTGAGCTCGCTCACGCCCTGAACCTCGATGCTGCCACAGTTGTCAGGTTTTCCCAGCACCTGGGGTATAAAGGCTATCCTGAGCTCCTGCGCGAAATCCGTGATAAGGTCCGCCGCAATATTCTCTACCACCCCACCGACACCAAAGTACCTGATTCTCTGCCCGCCATTGTGACTAACGCATTGGATAGCCTGAGCCACGAGCTTGACCAGATGCGCCTGATGTTGGATATCAGCGCAATCGAAAAACTGGTTAACGAAATCGGCAATGCCCGCCGGATCATCCTACTGGTGGAATCACCAGCCCAGCCCGCCGCCTACAACCTCGTCTACTTCCTTGAGCAAGGTGGTTTCCCCATCTACATCGCGCGTCCCGGGGTCATAGATTTCGCTCGCACTGTCCACACCGCCTCCAAGCAGGATCTTCTACTCGCCATCGACGTAACCGGCCAATCCCCGTTTATCGCCCGATCCCTGGCGGAGGCCATGGCTCGGAAAATCCCCACTGCAGCTATTGTTGGCGCAGCCTCTCTACCCACTGCCCGTTCAGCTAATGTCGTCCTGACTGCCGCGGAACATCCTTCATCAACCAGCGGTATGATCGTGATCAGCGCCATCATTTACATCCTCGTGGAAGCACTCCATTGGTCGTTCTCCCAGCGTTTCTCAGGTGCGGAGCAAGCAATTGCCGACCTGGCAAACCGCATTCAGGAACCGGAAGCCTAATTACATAAATCATGCGACTGGTCCGTTACCGTACCAAAAATGAGCCGGTTCAATTCGGCTGGATAAATAACGCGCAGGTTGGAACGGTGGTCGGTTCTCCGTTTGCTGAATTCCAAAGGCAGGAAGCCGTCCATCCGTTGGATTCTGTTCAGCTTCTCGCCCCTGTCGTACCCGGCAAAATCATCTGCGTCGGCCGGAATTATGCTGAGCACATCAAAGAGACCAATGCCGAAGTTCCCACCTCCCCTCTGATTTTCTTCAAGCCCCCT
>JBGQAS010000164.1:0-5275 GCA_041494435.1 Anaerolineaceae bacterium
ATCAGTGCAGAAACAGTCGAAACCCCTGGTATTGGTGATCGTTGCTCTATCTGTAATGTTGTAACTGATCCCACATCAAATTTTACGACAGGGAGCCAATCACCCCCAGGTCCAGCAAGCTGAAGAAGCAGCTGCAGCTCTGGCTAAGGGAGCAGATCCCAAAACTGTCGTCCCCCAAACCGTAATCGATATTGCTCAAAGCATGGCACCTTTCCGCATGGTTTTCGACGAATCCGGTCGCCCGCTCACCTGGTCGGGTGAATTGCATGGAGTGCCCCCAACTCTTCCTTCCGGAGTTTTCGATTATGTAAAACATAATGGAGAAGACCGCATTACATGGCAACCCGAGGGTGGTATCCGCCTGGCAGCTGTTATCATAAAAGTGGAGGGCGCCAATCCAGGGTTTGTGTTATCTGCCCGATCCTTGCGAGAAGTGGAAGTTCGTGAAGACCAAGTGCTCACCTTGGCTGTGCTGGGGATGGTGGCGACACTTGTAGCTTCCCTCGTGGTGATTATCGTTTTGAAATTGATCTTGCGGGCTACCGATCAAAAGTGATCTTGATTGGTTTTTTGAAACACCCGCCATCTATATTTAGAAAGGCGAGAAGATATTTCTCATTTTATTGTTAATCAAGTTAAGTTTTCAGTTTTGTAATCCAACTTGTTAATAATGGTTCATTCAGGTATGATTGTTTAATAATCTCACCCTTCACTCCTTATCGTGAAGGTTCTATGGAGGCATTGGTCTACTTCCCGAGGATTTCATGAGGATTTTGTATCTTGAAGACAATCCCAACGATGCAGAATTGACTCTGCGTGTCTTTAAATCCCATGACCCCAGGGCAAAACTCATTACAGCGGGGGATGTTCATACAGCTTTAGGAATCATCCAGAGCCATCCAGCCGATTACTTCGACATTTTTCTCTCAGACTTCGAATTGCCTGATGGAGATGCTATCCAGTTCCTTGAAGCAATTCATCAGCGTGGATTGTTCCAACCAGTGGTGGTTGTCACTGGGAATGATGATCCTCAAGTACGCAACCGCACCCTGGCACAAGGGATAGCAGGTTTTCTATATAAAGAAGGCAAATACCTGGAGACTCTTCCCGAAAAGATCGAAAAGATACATAAAAGCTACCGAGAAAATCGGAAGCGTCAATCTGTCATCCGGGTTCTTTATGCCGAACACAATCCAGTTGATGCAGAGCTGACCCAGCTGCATTTTGCATCGCATGCAGCTCATATTGTCCTTCAGGTAATATCAAGTGCGACAGAACTCGAAAGGACCTGTCAACCAGGGGGGAAAAACCCTGAATACGATGTGATCGTCTTGGATACCGATATTCAAAGACAGGGTGATCTTTCTCTTCTTCAAAAATTGAAGGCTGAATGGAAGATTGAACAACCTGTTATTCTGCTTACCGCTCCCGGAGAAGACCGGTTGACAGTTCAAGCTCTCCAGATGGGAGCTGAAAACAGTGTCATTAAGAATATTGGTTATTTTCAACTTCTCCCCGCCATCATAGAAGTTGCATTTACAAAATCCAGGTTAATGAAAGAGCAAAAAATTTCCCTCGAACGGGAACGTTTGTTCCGTTTGATGACCGAAAATGCCCGGGATATCGTTTTCCGGTTGCGTTTTTCACCTGATTTTGGATTCGACTACATCAGCGCTGCGGTCAAGCGTTTGACGGGATATTCCCCTGAAGAGTTCTATGAAAACCCGTCTTTTTTAATGGAGTTGGTGGATCCCGAAGATTTCAGCCGTCTGAAGCAAATGCTGGCAAAACCGACTCGCTTTGGAAAACCGATTATTTTGCGCTGGCATACCCGCGATGGGCGGTTGCTCTGGGTTGAAGCCAAGGGAAGTTTTATCCATGATCTCATGGGGAAATTTGTGGCCTTCGAGGGGATTGCCAGGGATATCACGGAGCGGATGAGGTTCGAGTCTGCCCTCCAGGCGGAAAACGAACGCCGACAGGAGTTGGAAACCATCATCAACAAAAGTCCGGTTATTGTTGTCCGTTGGAAACCGAAAGTTCGGCAACCTCTGGATTACATTTCTGCAAACATTTCAAGTTTGGGATACAAAGCCAAGGACTTTTTGGATGGAAAAATCCTTTACGAGGATATTGTCCATCCTGATGATGTCAAGAAATTGGAATCCGAGGTATCTCAGCATGCTCAAACGAAAGATATGCAATACCGCATGCGCTATCGTTTGATCACAAAAAAGGGTGAAACCCGTTGGATCGATGATCTTACCTGGGTGGTGAAAGATGATCAGGGTACTCCTCTTTATCATCAGGGGATCGTAACGGATATTACCTTGCGTATGCAGGTCGAACAAGCCCTCGAGCAGGCGGAATCCCAGTACCACCAGTTGGTTGACCAAATCCCCGCTGTTACATATGTCGATCGGAATGATGGAGTAGCCACCAATCTGTTCACCAGCCCGCAGATTGAATCTGTCGTAGGGTACACACCCCAGGAATGGATGGAAGATCCAGGTTTAAGGTTCAGAACTATTCATCCAGATGACTTGGAGCGGGTGAAAGCAGAGCACGAGCGCACTAACCTGACAGGTAAACCTTTCCACATGGAGTATCGTCTGATTCACAAGGACGGTCGCGTTGTTTGGGTTGATGATCGTTCTGCATTGTTGCGCGGGCCTGAGGGTGAACCGGATCGATGGCAGGGTGTGTTGGTTGATATCACCGAGCGGAAGGCACGAGAAGAGGAACTCCATAAAAGCCTTGAGTTGTTCGACTTGGCGCTTAAAGGAGCTGATCTTGGGTTTTGGGATTGGGATATCCCCGTTGGAAAATTCTACTTTTCCCCTCGATGTGCAGAGATGTTGGAGTATCAACCCCAGGAGATTGAACCTACTGTAAAGAATTGGGATTCTATGACTCATCCCGATGATCTCCAGCGGGAATATAAAGCCATTGATGAACATTTCCAGGGAATTTCACCATCCTTTGAGATTGATCTAAGGGTTCGGACAAAACCCGGAGAATACAAGTGGGCGCAGATTAGGGGGAAGGTCATCGAACGGAAAAAAGATGGAACCCCATTGCGAGCCGCGGGAACTTTACGGGATATTACCTCGCAGAAGAAAATTGAGGAGGAAGAACAGCGCCGAATCAAGAGAAACCAGGACGAACGTCAGTCGATTATCCAATTGGCATTGGACCCGGCGGTTTCATCAGGTGATTTTGATGTTGCCATTCAGCACTTAACAGAAAATGTCGCCAAGGTATTGGGAGTGGAGCGGGCGAGTGTATGGATGTACACCGAAGGAGAGGATGGCATTCTTTGTACGGATCTGTACGAACGTTCCAAGAAACGTCATTCCAAAGGGCTGATCCTGCAAGCTCGCGATTATCCAACCTATTTTGAAAGCCTGAGGGCAGGCAGGGCTATTGCTGCCCAGGATGCCTGCAGCGACCCAAGGACCTTTGAATTTTCAGAGGGGTATCTTCAACCTCTTGGCATCGCATCTTTGCTTGATTCAACCATTCGTGTACGCAGCCAAATGGTGGGAGTGGTTTGTTTTGAACATATTGGGGAACCCCGCCATTGGCACCAGGACGAAATTACCTATGGTGGTGAAATCGCCGACCAGGTTGCCCAGGTGATCCTCAACCTCGAGCGCCATACTGCCGAGGAAGCCACCCGTTCGAACGAGGTAAAGTTCCGAACCATTATTGAACAATCTGCTGAAGGTTTTGTACTATTGGATGCAGATGGCTTTGTGATCGATTGGAACCGAACTACGGAAAAGTTATTTGAGATCGCCAGGAAAGATGCCATCGGTCATTATTTTTGGGATTTGCTATACAGGGTGCTGATTCCAGAACATCGAACGGGAGAAAGATATTACAGTCTAAAAAAAGCCATTCAAGCTGCCCTAAAAAGAGACCAGTCTCCTTTTTTTCAAAAACCGATAGAAGCAGAAATTGTGAACCTTAAAGGGGAACATGTATTCATCCAGCAAACCATTTTCCCGCTTTTCATTTCTGGCCAACGTTTTCTTGGATCCTTCATCCAGGATATCACCGACCGAAAGAACGCCGAGCAGGGGGTCAGAGAAAGTGAAGCGCGGTTTAAAGCACTTTTTGAGCAGGCTAACGACGCTATTTTCCTCATGGATGGAGATCGCTTCATAGATTGTAACCAACATACCGAAATGATTTTTGGTGTGAATAGGGAAGAGATTATTGGGAAAAATCCGTTTGATTTTTCGCCAGCAATCCAAACCGATGGTCAAAAATCATCTTTGGCAGGTGCAAAATTTATTCGGGCAGCCTTTTTAGGGAAACCCCAGGTGTTTGAATGGTTGCATTTGCGCAAAGATGGCACACCGTTCGATGCTGAGGTCAGTCTCAACAAAGTGGAGATTGGCGGAAAACCCTTCCTGCAAGCCATGGTGCGGGATATTTCAGAAAGGAAGAAGGCTGAAAAAGAAGTCCGGGAAAGTGAAAATCGGTTCCGGAGTATTTTTGAACAAGCAAACGATGCAATTCTCATCCTGGATGAGAATAAACTGGTGGAATGCAACCATCAAACAGAATTGCTGTTTGGTTGGAAAAGGAACGAATTCCTGGGGAAATCTCCACCGGAACTTTCCCCGGAGACTCAACCGGATGGAAGGGACTCTGATGAAGCCGGAGAGGAAAAATTTGAACTGGCGTTGCAGGGTACACCTCAACGTTTCGAATGGGTTCATCTCAGGAAAAATGGAACCCTGTTTGATGTAGAAGCCAGCCTGAATAGGATTGAAATTGGCGGGAAAGCCATGGTCCAAGCTATCATCCGGGATATTACTGAGAGGAAATTAGCAGATCTGTCCTTGAAGGCTGCTGAAAAGCGTTACCGTGGGCTCTTTGAAGATTCCCCCATTTCGTTATGGGAAGAGGATTTTTCTGAGGTTAAAGAATATCTGGATTCGCTGAAGAAAAGAGGAGTGAAGGATTTTCATCGTTATCTCCACAAGCATCCTGAAACCATTCAGAAATGCTTGAACCTGGTCAAAGTTATCGATGTCAACCGCGCAACATTAAAACTCTATGAGGCTGCTCAGAAAGATGATCTCCTAAAGAACCTGGATCGGGTAATGACCGAGGAATCCAACCGATGGTTTGTCAAGGAAATCGAAGAGATTGCGGAGGGAAAAACTGAATTTCGTTGGGAAGGTCTTAATAGAACCTTGTCAGGTAAAGATATCCTTGTCGATCTACGCTGGGCGGCGGCTCCGGGTTTCGAAGAGAC
>JBGQAS010000311.1:0-3139 GCA_041494435.1 Anaerolineaceae bacterium
ACTTCCCAAGCTTCATCCTTATTTGCTGCAGCATCAGGCATCGCACAGGTATCAGCATCGATACGTTCTATGCGAGTGCCCTTATTATTATAAGGAAGCGGTGCAACACCATAAGGTATGTTCAGGTCTGGTAAAGCCTCGGCAGACCACCAGGTATGCCCATAAAACATAGCAGTTTTGCCATCAGTGAAAGGTAGCGTGCCTGCATTATCCCGAGCCTGGGTGACGGCCAGTGGAGCCATAAAATGGTCTTTCCAAACCCCATTAGTGAGCCAGGTAAACCCATACGTCCATTCCGGTGAATTAACGACTGCTGTCTTATAGTCCGCAGTCGTCGGACGGCCTTTATTTGCAGCATCCCACATGGTCAGTGTTCCAGCCAGGTCACTGCCATCATAAGAATCGTCGTACCCCCACTGCACAACATTATCCCCATCTTGTCCAGGATCGAAGGTGGGATCGGTGGCATTTTTGCCATTCTTGTCCAGGGTCAGCTGCATGGCGATTTCGCGCAACTTGTCCATTGTCCAGGTTTTATCGTTGAAATCGGTCGTTGGATAAGCGATTCCGGCTGCGTCAAATATATCTTTGTTGTAGAAGATCATGGAAGGGAAAACGCCGAGTGGAAGGCCAAACAACTTGCCCGAGTACCTTTGCAGATCAATAAGCCCGCTGGGAAAATCGCTCAGAGCATAGTTGTCTCTCTCGATGAAAGGGGTAATATCTGCCCAGGTATCAAAATTCGCTGAGATTCCTTCGTTGCCAACTGGACAGGCTAATTGAGGTGGGTCACCGCTAGCCAGCATCGTCAGAAAGCGTTGTTTGGCCTCTTCGTATGGGACAAACACGAATGACATTTCGATATTTGGATGGGTCGCATTAAATTCTGCGGCCAACTCCTCCTCAGCAGCTGTTTGCTCGGGGGTTGTGCCTGTGCTCATGCCAACAAAGAGGACGACCTTGGCTTTCCCAGCTGGTGTTTCTGTTGGGCCAGCAGTGGACGTAGTAGCTTTCCCACAAGCTGCCAGCATCATGCCCAATATAATCACAACAGATAGTAGCTTGAATGGTTTTTGTGCTTTCATTATCTCTTCTCCTTATATAGTTTCCGTGACTTCCTACCGTTTGACTTGTTGACTATTTATTGCAGGTCTTCTTTCTTCGGTAGGTAGAATAGTCTCTTTCATGCCTCTACATTCCGAAGTATTGTTGCACCTCCTTTCTTCGCGGGTAAGAAGGGATGGTCCCTGGAGTAGAAACCGAAAGTGCTGCTACATAACAAGCCCATTCGGCAGCTTTGATATAGTCCTTTCCTTCTAGAACCCCAACCGCCACCCCGGCACAGAAAGCATCACCAGCACCGCTGGTATCCACCGCTTTGATCACCGGAGGAGCAATATGCCTGATACTTTTTCGATTGGCAACGACAACTCCTTTTTCACCAAGTGTTATCATGACACAACCACTGCCCGTCTTTTCCATCAAAGACTTGGCCAGCTCACCCGAATCCTCCTCCGCTTCAGGATTTAGACCTAACAATTGTTTGGCTTCCAAATCATTGGGGATGAGAATATCCACATAATCCAATCCGCTTAGAGAATCCCCGGGTGCCGGGGCGGGATTTATGATCGTAATCATTCCCATCTGATGCGCAATTTGAGCAGCATAAAGGGCTACTTCATGATTAATTTCGAACTGGGTAAGCAAGATTTTGGTACCTCGCATATGGGATAATGCATCCTCGATAAATCCCTTATCCAATTCTTCGTTTGCTCCCTTTGAAGTCACCATTGCCGGAGTACTGTTATCATCGAGCAGAATGAAACCTACCCCAGTGGGTAGTGTTGAACTCCGTCGCAAGTAGGTAATGTCGATTTTCTCCCGAAGTAACAATTCTTCTGCTTCAAGCCCGATCCGATCGCCTCCAATGCTGCCCACAAAACCCACCCGAGCACCTAAACGGGCAGCCGCGATAGCCTGGTTAGATCCTTTCCCACCGTCTTCGGGTTCGGAGAAACCCCAACCTATGACTGTTTCTCCAGCAACGGGTATACGCTTAACATGAATGAACAACCCGGGAGCATGACTTCCAACGACAACAATTTGAAGTGGCTGCATGTTCTTATTTTCCTGATCCAGGAAAGGGAGCCATTGCCGTTAGGCGATCGACGACGAGTAGGGCGTCCGGATGCCCTTGAACAAAGGTCACCGGGAACTCCATAGTGGTAGGGCCAAACAAAAGAACCCGGATAACAGTTTGTTTCCAGGAGCCTGTATCGGATATCAAGCGAATTCGGCGGGATGAGAGCAGATCTTTCATCCCCATCGTGATAGCCATTGGCGGTACCGCATAAGAGCAGCCTCCCACAGTCCGCTGGCTGACCGCAATCAAAGTGTCGTCATTTAAGTTCAAAACTCGGGTTTTGGAGTTGCGAAATTCGTCCGGGGTGACGATATACCAGGGTGAACGTGGAGATTCGTTATAAGCGATGTGCCCGCGATACCCGATCCCGCCATACATTGTGTCTATCCCACCTACTGAAGCAATTGCCTGGCTAATTTCATCGATATGATAGATTGAGGGGAAATGTCGCTGGATTTCTGGAACAGCAAGCTCGGGGTCTATGGGTGAGTAGAAGTTGGATCGCATCCAGCCTTCGTAGCTGAATGGATTATCGAGAGCTAGCGGACGACCTTGCCAATCCAGAAAGTCATCCATATGAAAGACATGGACATTTTGTAAACTAATGCCTTCCTGGTTTACGATCTCGCAGAAAATGGAGTATTGCTTCGTTGGTCCACAGGGCAGGATCCACCTTGTGGGTTTTTTGGCTGCATTGTTGGCCTTCACCTCATCTGCCATTTCCCTGGCCACCCATTGATGAACATCGGCTGCCTTTTCGAGGATTCTAAGGTTAACTTTCCGCTCAGGATGTTGTTCCAGTTCTTCGATGGGAATCCGGCACCATTCAAAGAGAGACTTGGGGTCTAATTGACTTGTCATCTTGCCTCCTAATTTATTGTGCCATCGCGTAAGATTTGATGAACCTCATGGTCTCCTGTAAATACCGTTGCTGTCAACCAGGCATCCAGGCTGCATCCAGCTTCTAGGTGGACGGCTGTACCTCGAGCAACAGCA
>JBGQAS010000472.1:0-2008 GCA_041494435.1 Anaerolineaceae bacterium
CTGTGAGCAACTGGGACTGACTCATCGCATCGTACAGCAATGCAGCGGTGACCTGAGCTTTGCCTCACGCATGACCTATGACCTGGAAGTCTGGGCACCTGGTTGCGGAGAGTGGTTGGAAGTTTCTTCAGTATCGAATGTGGGTGATTTTCAGTCCCGCAGGGCAAACATCAAAAGCAAACCCGCCGACAGCGGAAAAGCGAATTTCCTGCATACATTGAACGGGTCAGGGTTGGGATTGCCGCGGACTCTGATTGCGGTGATGGAAACCTACCAACAAAAAGATAGCTCGATCAAAGTGCCGGAAGTTCTTCTACCTTGGATGGGTGGAATCACGACCATCAAGTAAAACAAACCAGGAGCTGAAAATCAGCTCCTGGTTTGTTCTGCAGATTGAGCTTTCCTGGCCATGAAGGCCATGTAAACAGCCACTGAACCCGCTACGGCAGCATTCAATGATTCGACTTTACCCACCATGGGCAAGCGCATCAGAAAATCGCACGATCCGCGGACGAGGGAACGGATCCCTTCGCCTTCGCTGCCGACGACGATAGCCAAGGGACCGGTCAACTTGATCTGGTCGGCGGATTGGGACTCCGGTGAATGGTCCAACCCCACCACCCAAATGCCGGCTTCCTTCAAAGTGGCAATGGCTTGAGCCAGGTTCGATTGAGCCATCAGCATATGCTCGCAGGCACCTGCTGAAGCACTGACCACCGCAGGAGTGACTCCGACAGAATGAGCGAGGGGGAGTACGATCCCATGCATCCCTACCGCCTCTGCTGTGCGGATGAGCGAGCCCAGGTTTTGAGGATTCTGGATCTGATCAAGGATGAGGACGAACAAAGGTTCCTGCCTTGCCTGGGAGACGTGCAGGATATCCATCAAATCGACGTATGGATAAGCGCTGACCTCAATGGCAATCCCCTGAGGATTCTCCCCCAAAGCATCCACCTGGGAACGCAGCACGTGGGAAACCATGATCCGACGGGAAGCTGCCAGGGATTGAATCTCCTGGATCCTGCCCTTCTCCTGCACACCGCTAGCCAGCCACAGACGAAAAATATCCCGTCGATGGGCTCTGAGAACCTCATAGACGGGATTGCGACCTACGATCCACTCTTTCATGGGCAAGTCCTTTTATCGAACGGTCATTCTTTCCAACGCCAACTTACGCCTGCCTTGCTGTCTTCGATAATTACTCCCAATTCCAATAATTGATCGCGCAATTGGTCTGCGAGGGACCATTGCTTGGATGCTCGTAAATCCTGACGTAATTTAACCAAGAGTTCGATAAAGGGAACAGCGTCGGAATTGCCACCCTTGGGGGCATCAAGACGCAGACCCAAGACACCAATCAATTCTTTCAATTGTGCCTGGGGTTTTTCCAGTTGGGCATCCGTTGCCCCATCAGCCCGTGTCTGGTTTACAGCACGGATTAGCTCGAAAATGGCTCCCAAAGCGCCTGCCGAGTTGAAATCGTCGTCCATCAGTTGGATGAATGTTTCCTTCGTTTGTGCAGCCTGCGTTTCAAGGGATTTCACCTTGCTGTCATCTATTCCCTTCGCATCAGGCATGGCAGGTCGTAAACCTGATTTCAAACGGTCCAAGCCAGAATCTGCCTGTCCTATGATTTCTTCATTGAAACTCAAAGGATTGCGATAACCGGAATTCAGCACCAAATAACGAAGCGAATCCGCGGAGTGAGCAGCCAGGTAATCTTCAATGGTCACGAGATTCCCCAGGGACTTCGACATTTTTTCGCCCGTGTATTGAAGCATGCCGTTGTGCACCCAAAACTGCGCAAAAGGTTTGCCGGTCAGGCTTTCGGTTTGGGCGATTTCATTTTCATGGTGCGGGAAAATCAGATCGTTGCCGCCGCCGTGGAGATCGATTTGCTCGCCCAGGTGAGTGAGGTTCATGGCAGAGCATTCGATGTGCCATCCGGGTCGACCTTTGCCCCAGGGACTATCCCACCAGGGTTCACCGGGTTTGGCTGATTTCCACA
>JBGQAS010000074.1:0-7425 GCA_041494435.1 Anaerolineaceae bacterium
ACGGGATTTGTGACAGGTGACCCGGATGGAAACTTCCTGGCCAGGTTTCAGGTAGGATTCCCAAGTCAAACGGGAAGCCTTTTTGCGTAATTCAGAGAATGCCGAAGCATGAAATTCTCCCAAACGCGCCAACACCCGGTTGGCAGTTCGCAAATACAGGTTAGCCCGAAAGAGATCGGTGAAGCTGGCATCGAATGCCACGCCGCCCGATTCTTCGATGGGTTCTCCCGTTAGGTCGAACTTTTCCGGAGTCTGGATGCCCAATTGAACGAGCTCCTGTCTTGTGTAAGGCTCCAAACCGGGGAGGGTGACAGCAAATAGTTTGAACATCAGACCTTTCGGTTCCGCCTGCTAAAGTTTTTCTTCGGGTATGCTCCCGCGGACGCAGCTTTCGCCTTGGGCGTGATAATTTCTTTTTGTTTTTCTTTGAGGGATTCATTCTTTTCCACGAAAATGGATCGCCTGGAAAAGGGATCCATTTCGGTGTAATACATCAGGCTGGAATAGGTTGAAGGAGAAGGGGTGAAGATTTGAACCTGCTCTGGATGGATGTGCAATTCCTGGCTGGCGAACTGCTGCAGGCTCTTCATATCCTGCTCAGTGCAACCTGGATGTGCGGCGATCAAATAGTATGTAAGGTATTGATCCAAATGGGCTTTTTCGGATAATTCGTCAAATTGATTTTTAAATTTGAGCAAATCGGATTTGCCAGGTTTACCCATCGCTGCAAGAACCTTATTTTCCGAATGCTCGGGAGCGACTTTAAGCTGGCCTGAAACATGGTGTTCGACAATTTCCCGCAGATATTCGCCACCATATGCCTGGTCTGCAAAGACCAGGTCATAGCGGATCCCCGACCCCACAAAAACCTTTTTCACCCCGGGAATCTGGCGCAATTTGCGCAACAAGGAAATCTGTTGCTGATGGTCAGGTTTTAAAGCCGGACAAGCAATGGGATAAATGCATCGCTTATCCTCGCAGGCACCTTCGTTTAATTTTTTTGAACATTCAAAGCCGTACATATTAGCGGTCGGTCCGCCCACATCCAAAATGTACCCCTTGAAATCCGGTAGGTGAGTCAGGGCTTTTGCTTCAGCCAGGATCGAAGCTTGCGACCGCCACTGAACCGTTCGCCCCTCATGAACCGCAATCGCGCAGAAGTTACACTCGCCATAACATCCCCGGTGGCTGTTGATGGAGAATCGCACCGTTTCCAAAGCTTTGACGGGTCCCATTTTTTCGTAAAAGGGATGTTGAGCTTTTTGGTACGGCAAAGTATATACACCGTCCAACTCGGATTGTGTCAGTCTTTGCGAAGGAGGATTCTGAACCAGATATCTATCTCCGTGCTTCTGGGTCAGCCCTTTAGCAGTAATGGGATCCTGGTTGTGGTAGAAGGTATGAAACATATCAATGAAGGCAGGCTTATCTTGTACCACCTGTTCATACGAGGGGATTTCGGTAAACCCAGTCAGGGGTTCTTTGGAAATGAAACACAAACCTCGGATTGCATGCACATCCTTTTGTTCTCTCAATGCATGGGCTAATTCCACCACAGAATATTCTGCCATTCCATAAAGAAGGAAATCAGCTTTGGCGTCAAAGAGGATGCTGCGTCGGATCGAATTGGACCAGTAATCATAATGGGCAACCCTGCGTAATGAGGCTTCGATTCCACCCAGAACGATAGGTTGGGTATTCTTGAAATTTCGACGGATAAGATTGGTGTAGGCAATGCATGCCCGATCGGGTCGCCGATCGTTCACACCGCCTGGGGTGAGATCGTCCTTTCTGCGTGGACGCCCCAGAGCGGTATGGTTCGCAATCATCGAATCCACGCTGCCCGCACTCACTCCCCAAAACAACCTGGGTTCGCCAAGTCGCTTGATATCCAGATCCGAGTGTATATCCGGTTGGGCGATGATCCCCACCCGAAATCCAGCGGCTTCCAAAACCCGCCCGATCACCGCAATCCCCATGAAGGGACTGTCTATGTACGAGTCGCCATTCACCAGGATGACATCCAGGCCATCCCATTTGCGAGCACTTACTTCTTCTGGAGTTGTGGGCAGAAATGGAAATTCTGAATTTAATGTCATTGGATCACGATGTCCACGCTGAAATCCCGGTCCACGCAGGTACAACTGCCGGGTGTCACCCCTTCGTAGGTCACCGGGTAAACCCCAGGTCCAAGGGCGGAACCATTAGTAACCATCCCGATAATACCCGTTGGTGTACAGATGAATTCAGCTAACGGATATAGGCTATCGTCCAGGTAAATACTGAACCGCTCAGTTATCGCGAAGTTGAACGTGGAGCCGTTATCCATGAGAGTAATGGTCGCCATATTGGGATTTACGGCTTCAATCGTCGGGGTGACGACGGGTGTGAACCTGGGAGCACAGGCTGCCAGGACAGTGAAAAACAGGAACAAAGGGATCAATTTGCCAATTCTCATATAAGGACATCCTGGGTGATGTGAAATAATTTCAATCTAAAATTGTCATCACCGAGTAGAAGCACATTTCTTCTTAACCTACTTCTTTTCCGTTCTCATTATAGGATATTACTATGTGAAAATTTAAAAAAACCCCACCATCGCTGGTGGGGTTTCGGTTCATCAATGAACTAATTATGAGACTACTTTTACATCTGCCGCTTGGGGACCCTTGGGACCCTGGACGACAGCGAATTCGACCTTCTGGCCTTCTTCAAGCGATTTGTAACCTTCGCTCTGGATGGCAGAGAAGTGTACGAATACATCGTCGCCGCCTTCGCGGGAAATGAATCCGAAGCCTTTGCTGCTGTTGAACCATTTGACCGTGCCGGTGATTCGATCTGACATTGTTTTTTGCTCCTTATTGCAAATAAAAAAATTTTTAGATACTTGTTGCATTCTTTCGGCCGGTCAAATCAAGCCGACCCGGCTATGTTCTGCCAGGTCGTTTTTTCACGTACCTACGAGAATCTACAGGCATCCACCAAATAGCGAGTATAAATGTACCCTTGGTCTTTGTCAAGGATTTATCAAGTTAATAATCCACGACTTTTTACCAAAAAATAAGGTTCAAATCTATTTTCTACTTCAAAAAAAGAGCTGTTCATCTTCTTGAACAGCCCCATTCTTGAGTGCAGTGGAATCTTATTGACTTGTAGAAGTCGGTAAGACTGGTTCTGTCGGAACGTGAGATTGCCAGATGGGGTAGGTGGTTATATTCGCCGAACTCAGGATAGGTGAATACCAGTCACTATAGGCAATGCTCTGCAAACGACTGATGTAGTTTTGGTCAATCGGTCGGTCCGGATTCGTCCCCAGCACCTGCACCACATGCCAGCCACTGGAATCTGAAACAATCTGGATCTCACCTACTTTCATGGCGAACACCACTTTGTCAAGCTCACCGGTCAGGATCCCTTGCGGCACCCAGCCCAAATCACCGCCGTAAGAACTGGAGTAGGAATCGAGAGAGATATCTGCAGCAACCGATGTCCAGGTTTCCCCCGATTGCAAACGGGTAAGAGCAGTGTTTGCTTCTGCTTCGGTGGCTACCAGGATGTGTCGGACCCAAACCTGCGACCCATGAGTGGGTACATCCTTGGTGACTTCTGCAAATACCTTGTTGTAGAGCAATTGAAAATAAATGTACATGCGCAGATCAGCTTCGGTTAATCCATAAGGAGTTAACTGAGCCATGTACGAGTTGAACGCAGTTTGATAATCCTGCAAACTGAGCGGGGTGGCAGTTGGGATGGGAGTCTCCGTTGGACCACTTGTCTCTGTGGGAAGGGGAATGGTAGGCTCCATAGTCGGTGTAGCCGTGGGAGGTTCTGCCAAGGTGCTCGTGGCAGTGGGAAGAAGCTCTGGCGCTAGCGTTGGAGTGGCAAGAAATGATAGTTGGGTTGCAGAAAAGGTTGGTTCAATATAAGAGGTGGGGGTAGGCGCAACCGTCGGGCTTCCATTCGGAAAATAACCAAATGAGTCCTGTAATACTTTGGTTATGTCTGCATCGGTCACTGAGATTCCCAGCAATTTTGCCTGGCTATCCAGTAGCACGTTGTCGATCATCTTGCTCAGCACGCTCTGACCAAATACTTTCGGATCAGTCAGTTCGGTTTTCATTTGGGCAAGTTGCTGGGTCATGGTAGTGCTTACGTTCAGCCCGTACTGTGTATATAGATTAATGTATTGATCGAGCCGGGAATAGTAATTTACTTCTTCAACCCGGCTGAGTTGGGCATATTTTTCAAATTGCGATAGGCTGATCGATTGCCCATTTACCTTGGCAACCACCGCATTCGGAACCAGAACATATTGGTCCAGATAAGGCCGGCCCACCAACCCAACCATGATCCCGAGGATGGCCGCTATGGTAGGAATGACAATCCGCCATCCTTTCCATTCCGTTGTTCCGCGGGGATTTCCCTGGTTCATATTCTTTTGATTTTTACCTGCCATGATCCACCTCATCAGTACTCTGAATTCTTTTCAGTGATTTCTTTCCTTGACGCAAGTTAAACTGACCCCTAGCTGCACTGATATTTATTTTCAAGAAACGCTGCGTCTACCCGAAAATTATATTTACCTATTGTTCAGGATTTATTAACATTTCATTCGGAAATAATTGCATATACGATTGAATCCACCCATCCTTAATCTGTTTTGCCTTTCCCAGCTTCATCCAAGGCAGCCATGTCCTTTTCGCTCAACCTCCAGTCCATAGCTCCTGCATTTTCTTTTACATGCTCGGGAGAAGTTGCCCCGGGGATGGGAATTGCGCCTTTACAGATCACCCAATTCAAGGCTACTTGTCCTGTCGTCTTTCCCTGTTCGTCCGCGATCCGCTGCACTGTTTCCAGTAAGGGAATCCAGTTTTTCATCTGCGGCTTGGAAAATACCTGTCCTCGAACCAAGGCTGGCATGGTATCCGTTGAATATTTTCCCGATAGCAAGCCCGATGTCAGTGGTCGGTAGGCAATCACCGTTACACCTAATTCCTGGCAATATTCCAGTACCCCATTTCGCATGGGTTCCCGTTTGATCAAATTGAATTCCACCTCGTTGCAGATTAAAGGAATATTTCTTTTTGCCAGGGTATCGTGCGCTTTCTTCATCTGAACTTTATTGCAATTCGAAATACCCACGGTTTTCACCAAACCCGCATCGACAGCGTTCGCCATGTATTCCATCCAGGTTTCTATCTTGACAGGAGGGAAGGGAAAATGGAGCATGTAAATATCCAGCTGAACAAGTCCCAATCGATCCAAAGTCTGCCGTAAAGCTGATTGGAAGCTGTTTTCGGTCAACCTGTTTGGCGAAGGGAAGAACTTGGAGGCAACTATAACCTTGGATTTGGTTTGACGGATGAGCTCTCCAACGGCTTTCTCCGATCTGCCATTTCCATAGATTTCTGCAGTATCGAAGAAATTGATCCCGGAAGCAACAGCTTCTTTAAAAGTTGCTTCCAAACCCGGGTCTATTGTTTTATTAAAAAACCATCGATTGGTCCCGACACCAAGAGGGCTTGCTTTGATGTCACTTTTGCCAATCGTCATTACATTTTGGATATTTCCGGCCATATGTTGCTCCTGGATGAACAGATAATCACATTCCTATTTTTTGTACTCATTAAATTTTCACTATACAACGTCATTGTCTTTATTTCATTAATTAACCTTCTCATCCAAGGAAAAGTTTATCAATATCAAACAATCGGGGTCATTAGCAATAAACAGAGCATGACAGTCAACCATGTCATGCTCTGTTAAGAAAAATAGAAAATAAATAGATCGAGCTAAGGTGTCACCTGAATGGACTGGACCAATTCATCCAGCAACCCCAGCGAAGGTGAAAAAGCGGCAGGATCCGCAGTGTTGAGTTTATCCTTCACCGAGTTGTAATAATTCTGGACAGCGGTAGCATCACCCATCGAATTGATCGAAAACGGCACTCCGCCCGCAGGGAAAGCCGAATCGGGGTTCGAATCGGGGGCTAAAAAAGTTGCGTTGATGGGGATGAGGGCCTCGATGTAATACTTTTTATCCAGGCTCAATCCCTGGTAATAGTAAAAAATGTCTGCATTGTTGATCGGGGAATATCCATTCAAGCTTTCGGTCAAATAACGAATTCCATAGAAATTGCTGCTGGAAAGGAACTTGGTTTGGGCGAAAAAGGTAGTAGCAAGGTCCGCTGGCACATCTGTATTGGATTGAATCGGTAGTGCTTGCAAAGCTGAGATGATTTTTTGAGTCAATTCTGTATATTGGGCAAACTGATCTGCTTGAAAAACCAGGATTCTGGGAATCTTTCCCTGCAGGCTAAAGCCATCCAATGTGATCACGGTATGCTCGGGCATATCCCCAAACGACGGGTTAAGGTACGGATATTCAACATCCACGGATGTGCTGAAAGAAGCCCCGCTCGCCAAACCGATGGGGATCACCAGGCTGATATTACCGAAAGTGACAGGCAATCCGGATGGAGTTGGAGTTGTTGTGGGGACTGTCTGTGTTCCCAGCCCGAATGGGAACAGGCTGCATGATGCCAATGATAAAAGCGCGCAAATCATAGCTAAACACAATAAATTTTTATTCATTTTTCCTCCAATAATGATGATGTGAATGGATTAATGGAATTTCAACCGTTTATTTCTACTACACTGACGAAACGATGTATAGCTTAAAAATAGAAAAATATTGTATCAGGAAATGTTAATTATTTTTCCGGTAAGAGCTTGTGACAATACCAGCACAGGAGTTCGCAATTTTCTAGCGTATCTCCGGCGCCTTTTTCGATGTGATGAGTTTCCCAGGCGCCCTGGCTTTCCGTTCCTCGATGAGCAAAGGTGATGTTATTGGAGCAGCGATAATTGGCATGATTATGCTCATAACGTTTGCATTCACAGACACCCCCGGACCTTTGCCAAGCTTCCTGGATGACCTCTTCAGAAAATGCCATGGGATTGTTCCTCCTCGAATGATTTCAGAAATAATTCTATACGATATACGAAAACTTGCATAAATATTTGATCATGATCCCTGCTTTTCATGATTTTTGGTAAAGCATATCATTTTTCCTTTAGAAACCAAGCACTTCTTTCACCAGCAGTAGTTGAATATTCCTTTGCACCAAGGGAGATTCTTTTTCGAATATCAGGATCTTTCCGATCAGGCTGCCAACCTGAGGACCATAAAGTTGCTTCATATGCAGGTCTTCCCTTGGATATGCATAATCCCTCACCCTCCGAATTGCAGCGTCAAGGTTGGGGACAATTTTCTGAGCTCCCACAACCCAGATTACATTCCGGCCTGTGTAGGCATATGCCGGGATCTGGCTGCCAGTCGCACTCGCAATGACAATCTCACCCGTCTCAGCAATTCCATTAACGCTGCCAATGTAAAAATCCGCCAGGGTCGCGTGCCGCCGCA
>JBGQAS010000243.1:0-4060 GCA_041494435.1 Anaerolineaceae bacterium
CTGGTCAGGTGGATTCATCTGGCCCACAACTTCACACCTGATTTCGGGCAACGATTTTTGGGGAGGTCATTTGGGGATAGATATCGGGGCGTACACAGGGGATGACGTTTGGGCAGCCAGCGCCGGAGTGGTCATTTGGGCTGGTAGTATGGAGGGAGGCTACGGCCAAGTGGTCGTCCTCGAACATGACAATGGCGGAGACATCTGGGTTACCTTGTATGCCCACTTAAGTGCCATCAATGTGAAATGCGGCCAGGAAGTTGCCCAAGGACAGACAATTGGAGCTTCTGGCACGAGTGGTAATTCAACGGGTCCTCACCTACATTTTGAAGTCCGCGAAAATGGATCTTTCGTCAACCCCCATTATGTAGTATCGCCCTAATCATTTAAAAAATATATAAATAGCGCGTCGGAGACGACGCGCTATTTTTGTCTTCTGTACTTAGAGCAGGCTGGGGGGATCAACCACCACCCGTGCGTTGGCAAGAGGCCTTCCACGAAGGATGGATGCTGGGTCAGGTCCGCGCAGGATGATCTGCCAGCGGTAATATCCACTCTGCCTGGAAAAGAAGCAGGGAGCTGGTCCGATAATTCCGGTCGCAATGTGTTTACCTTCATCAATCCAACTTTGAACTTGCCGACAAGCCGTCATGGCCTGCTGTTCCGCCTTTTGTGCGTTCAAATCCCGAAATTCGAGTTTTACGAGGCGTGAATAGGGGGGATATCCCAACTTGCGACGGATCTCCAATTCTTCGTGGTAAAAGCCGGCTGAATCGTGACGTGCGGCTGCCTGGATGGCGTAATGCTCCGGCTGGAAGGTTTGCAGGATGGCTTTTCCACCAAGTGGACTTCTGCCGGCTCGCCCTGCCACCTGGGTCAGGAGTTGAAAGGTGCGTTCAGGGGAGCGGTAATCCGGCAGGTTCAGACCCACATCCGCCAGGATGACCCCCACCAAGGTGACCAGCGGCAAGTCCAATCCTTTAGCAAGCATCTGGGTACCGATGAGGATGTCAGCATTATGCCGGATGAAGTGGGCCAGAATCAGGTCATGCGAGCCCTTCTGACGGGTGGTTTCATAATCCCAACGAAGCAGGTTGGCGGAGGGGAATAGTTCCTTCAGGGTTTGTTCGACCTTCTCCGTACCTGTTCCATACTGTTTGATCTGGTTGCTATCACAATTCGGGCAGCGGACTGGCAGGTTGCGTCGGTACCCGCAGGTGTGACAGATCAGCTTGTTTTCGTCGGTATGATAGGTCAGGGGAAGGTCGCAACGCGGACAGCGCAGACTATACCCACAGTTGCGGCAAAAGATATAAGTTGCAGAACCGCGGCGGTTGAGAAACAGGATGGCCTGGCGATGGTTAGCCAGAGTTTCTTCCAATGAAGAATGCAATTCCCGGCTGAAAATGGAACGGTTCCCCGACTTCAATTCCTCACGCATGTCGATGATGTCCACCGGTGGCAAGGGAAGAGTGGCCGTCATTTCAAATTCGGGCAAATTGGGAGCCGGGATATGCAGGGCTTCCAGTTCTGCCTGGATGGTCTCCCGGTGAGCCAGGATGCGCACAGGCAATTCCAATCTTTCCCAACCCTCTTTGTTGGCTCGAAAAACCAAATCGACAGAGGGCGTGGCCGATCCCAACACGATGACCGCTTTCTTGATCCGGGCATATATCAAGGCAGCATCCACGGCACTGTAGGCGGGCTGGCTGTCGTCCTGGAAATAGGAATCATCGTGACATTCATCGATCACGATCAGCCCAGGATCGAGCAGGGGAGTGAATAGCGCCGAACGCGGTCCCACCACGACCTGGATCAACCCAGCACGTGCCCGCCGCCAAGTGTCATAGCGTTCCCCGGGAGAGAGTTTCGAATGCACCAATCCCACCTTGCCCGGAAAGCGGGATAGGAACCTATTGACCGTTTGAGGGGTGAGGGAAATCTCGGGCACCAGGATGATGGCTTGCTTCCCCCGGTTCAGAACTTCCTGGACGGCATGAAGGTAAATCTCTGTTTTACCCGAACTGGTCACACCATGCAGGAGGTAAGGTACCGGGGTTTTACCTTGTTGGCTCAATGTGAAACCATCCAAGATTTTACCCAGGGCATCTTTCTGCTCAAGGGTCAGGGAAGGGGGCGGGACGGGATGTATTTCCGATTGGGCAAGAGGATCCCGCCAAACTTCAATTTCACCCAACGTGATGAGACCTGTCTCGGATAACCGCTGCAAATCCTGCAGGTTGCATCCCGAAGTGGCAATAACCCAGGCTGCTTCGACTGGAGTACCTTCTTTTTGCAGGTAGGAAAGCGCAGATTGCCGGCGCTGGATGACTTGTTCCCCTTTGCTGAATTCTTTTACTCGCTGTAAAGCGATTTCGAGGGGAACCGAAAGGAATGCCGTTCTGACCGTTTTTGGGTGCAGCCTTGAAACCGGAAGGACAGGCTGACTGATGAGCACTCCCAGCTTCACCAACCCCAGTGCGGCTGGCTTCCAACGGATGCGAGGGAAGGCATTTTCCAACTGCCTGCCGCGCAAAGGTCCGCGTTCCAGGAAAAGGCTGACCATTCGCAGCTGAATTTTGGAGAATGCGGGGTTTGTTAACTGCGCATGTGAATTCAAAGTGAACAAAGTGTCCGCCTGCTGGCTGAGCCCGGGTGGAAGCATCACCTGGATGCAGGCTGCCAGAGGAGAAAGAGTCTGGGCTGAGAGTTCCTTTGCCAGGAGCAACTGGGCAGTGGAGAGAACAGGTTCATTATCCAATAATGCCTGGATGGATTTGGTTTCCTGGTATTCCGTGGCGTCGAGCAGGGATAACACCACCCCTTGCACAGATTGTTTTCCAAAAGGGACTTGCACCAGGCAACCAGGTTGAATCCTGCTCTGAACCTCAGGCGGAATTTGATAATCGAATTCACCCAACACCTGGGGAACATTTACGGCAATCCTGGCGAAAGAGGACATTGTATGAGTTTACATCCGTGGATTAAATTTTCAAGATGACCGCTGATCCATAACCTACAACAGAAGATTTGTCACCGGTCCGGTCTGCAGAAGTGGAATGATTAAGAAGTTTTACCTTGTTGGCACCCAATTCCCTGGCAGCCCAAAGGACGGCGGCAATGGCAGAGAGTCCACAAGCAAAGCCCTTCCCTTCTTTTTCGGTTGTGAATACTCCCTCGGGTGAAAAAGCTTCAATTTGCTTCATCATTTCCTTATCAAAAGCATCAGCTGTCTTCTCGGGATAGAAATGGGACAAGTCGCTGCTGGCCACCAGTAAAGCGGATTTTCCTTTCAGAGAATGAGCCAGGGCAATCGCAAGAGCATGAACTTGCTCGGGCTTCTGTGTCCGCACCATTATTGGGACTAGCAGGAATGGTTTTTTCAATGCTAACTGGAGGAAGGGCAGTTCAATTTCAAGGGAATGTTCCCGGTCTTGAGCAATGGGGATCAAGGATAAATCAGAGGGGATCAGTTCCTTTTCGATTTTATCCAGGGTGGCTCGGTCAACCTCCATTTTCCCCAACGGAGTTTGATAGGCTTCGTGGGCAGTGGTTAGCAAAGGGGCAAAATGAAAATCGTGATATGGGGAGAGTACTGCAACAAGGTCGAAGGATTTGGACATCACGGTCTTGAAGGCATAACCAGCTGTGGCTCCGGAATAAATATGTCCTGCATGAGGGGCAACCAGACCGACTACATCCCCTTGGATTTCGGGGATGACAGCGTTGTTTAGATAGGATTCAATGGATTCCCGCAACCGATCGGGATCACGGTCATACCAGGATCCAGCAATGGGGGAGGGACGTACATTGGAAATTGATGGCATGACTGACCTCCTGTTTTTGTCAAATCCATTATACAACGCAGGAAGTCAGGTATTTATTTGACCAAGAAGCCAGGGGATTATCGCTTGTCGAAAGCGTAATAAATATTCGGGTTCACCCGGCCATTGCCAACCCACATTTCGAAATGCAAATGAGGTCCAGTGGTATTTCCGGTCAAACCCATGGAAGCTATCTGGTCGCCCTTTCCTACAGAACTACCACATTCTACGTTAAA
>JBGQAS010000257.1:0-3911 GCA_041494435.1 Anaerolineaceae bacterium
AGTAGGGTGCAGGATCCGGGAGGGACCCATGGCAAAAGAGGAAGATAAGATCGAAATGGACGGTGTAGTGGTCGAGGCGTTGCCTGGCACTCAGTTCACCGTCAAGCTTGAAAATGGGATGAACGTTTTGGCGTACCTGGCCGGCAGGATGCGCAAGTATTACATCCGCATCTTGTTGGGCGACCACGTTCGCGTGGAGATGTCTCCCTACGATCTTACCCGCGGGCGCATCATTTACCGTGCCAAGAAGCCGAATGCCGCCCTTCCCCCGGAGCAATCTTAAGGTTCCAAAAGACCCCATCCAAACTGCATGGGGTCTTTTTTTTATCTAATTTTGGTTCTAATATCTCAATAAGGCGCCGATGGATCCCGCCTTAGCCAAAGTCTCGTCACCCGGCACTATGGTTACTTCGCCACCGTTTCGGAGCACGGATGAGACGGCATAATCCGAGGCATCAGGGATGGGCTGGGTTTGGTGGTCGCAATTGCGGCACACCTGTGCAGGGTTGAGCGTTACCAGCCCGCAATCAGCACACAACCAGGCTGGTTTGTGGAACCCTGAATTGACCACCAGATGGCGTACGCGACGTCCATTGACCGCATCCAGGGTAGGTTCCAACCCAACCACAGCCCCGGTTTGAGTGACGGCTTTGCCCAGCACTTCGCTGATCAATTTTTGTTCGCGGGCTTCCCTCGCTTGCTGGCTGGCTTCCAGCGCGTGGGTTAACACTTCCAGTTGGCTGGCGCTGATACTGGCAGCGAAAGTCCCCATCACCAGGCTTTGCCAGGATTTCGGGAGCTGCTTGCGTAATGCAGCTATGTTGGATTCTTGTCCACCGATCAGGATTCGGCGGACGTGGTGCTCCTCGAAGAATTTCACAGCCAGTTCAGCGTAATCTTTCATGTTCCGGTCCACTACATCATTTTCATATTTGGTTTGCCGGGATGTGCCCCCTCGCAAAGTGGCAATATTGGCTGTTCCACCCTGTTTCATGTGTTTGACGGTTGCCCCCTCGATTCCCTCCTGTTCCTGGAGTTGCCCCAGGTGAATATGGAATAATCGGGCGTGTTGCTTGTCGATCAATATCACACCATATCCGCTATAATCTTCGATCAAATCTGCAAGGGGTTTCACAGAGGGGCGGTCCGCCACATACACCCAATTAAAGAGAGGTAAGGCAAAGGAATAGGCCCTGAAGAACTGTTGGGGTGCTGAAGAAAAAACTGCCACCCCTTTACCGTTCCAATCGTATTCGTGGTTGAAGAATCGCTCCACCTCTTCCACATCGGAAGGGAGGTCGATATTCTTCAACATCGATTTGACTTGTTGTTTGAAAAAATCAGCATTCCCCTCTACCGGATTGGTCTTAAGATACAGACTGAGGACCGGAGCTGGGGATACAAACGTCAACAGATCCCGCAAATCGGATTCAGTGAACACAGTTCCCTCCTGTAGCAATGAATTTTGCCTGTAGACCGATGAGGCCTCGAGGCAATTTGGCGTTTTATTTAGGGCGGCTTCCGAGGGTTACTGTGATCTCCATGGTTTGATTATCGCGCAAAATGGTCAAAACCACCTTATCACCGGGGAGCTTGTTTTCCGATAAGTACGAGATGAAATCGCTGTAGTTTTTGACCGTTATCCCGTCTATGGCGGTGATAATATCGCCACCCGCGAGTAGATTTGGATTTTGGGTTGCGACCGATCCGCCACGCAAACCAGCGAGATCAGAGGGTCCGCCCTTTACAACACTTGCAACGTACAACCCGTTTAATTGAGTCAATCCCAGCGTCTTTAAATCATCCAGGCTGAGATTTAAATTTTCCTGAAGACTTACCCCAAGATAAGGATAAGTATAAGAACCGTCTTTGATGAGATAGGGTACTACATGCTTGACAATATTTATCGGGATGGCAAAACTGATCCCAATGTTGCCAGGCTGCGTGGTAGTGGTTGCTGTGTTGCTAGTTGATTCAATGGCTCGGTTGATCCCAATCACATTACCATTGATATCCAGCAAGGGTCCCCCGGAATTGCCTAGGTTCACGGCTGCATCCGTTTGGAACATGTTGCCGGTGGTGTAGAACGTTCCAGTGGGAGTTTGATGCAAAGAATCCATTTCACGACCGATGGCGGAAATGATCCCCATCGTCATGGAATTGTAGTTGTAAAGTGGGCTTCCGATGGCAATGACAATCTGACCCACATGGACTTTGCCGGAATCACCCAGGGTGAGAGGGACGAGGTCAGCTGCTGGCACGTTCACCTTCAGAACTGCCACATCTGAATCGAGGTCCACGCCAACAACTGTTGCAGTAGCTTTGAGTCCTGACGGGAAATCCACTTCGAAAGCGGTCATATCTTGCACCACATGCGCGTTGGTGATGATATGGCCTTGCAAGTCATACACAAATCCAGACCCCAATCCACCAGCAGTGCTCGAGGATACGAACACGGAAACCACACCTGGGTTAACCTGGTTGTAAAGGGTGATGAGGCGGTCTTGCAGGTCCAGCCCTGAAGTTCCCCCGCCCGAAAGGGGTGCAAGGGTGGGCGTAGGGGACTGGTTTACAGCGGTTGTCGGTGTTGGGTTCAAGAACGGGATTAATTGACAGCCGGCCAAAACTAAAACAAGAAGTGGGATAAAAAATAACCTTGTGTTGCGTTTCATGATCCTAATCCTTTCAAGAACCGCGCCGCAGTTGTTCAAATAAATTTTTCTGCTGTGCGTTGAGATGTCGGGGCAATTGGATTTTAACCCGAACATAAAGGTCCCCGAAAAGCTTGGGGTTTTGTAGGAGTGGCATGCCGCGTTTTGCCAAACGAAAAATCTGCCCGGGCTGGGTACCTGCGGGGATATTCAGCATCACATCCCCTCCCGGGGTATGGACCAATACTTCACCTCCCAGTACCGCCGAATAGAGATCAGTAGAAGCTTCGGTGTGCAAGTCGTGACCTTGCATTTCAAACGTCGGGTCCTGGGCGATATTGATGACCAGGTAAAGATCGGATTTATCAGGTCCCTGTCCGGCCATGCGGATCTTGGTGCCGTTTTGAACACCCCTCGGGATTTTCACTTCCAACCTTCGGTTGCCGATTTGCAAAAGACGTCTTGTTCCTTCAAATGCTTCCTGGAATGTAATGGAAACCGGTTGTTCGAAGATCTGAGGTTGGGCAGTTCGCCGGCCACCCCGGCGAGCGGAGGAAGAGGGCATTCCACCGAAGAAAGTACGGAAGAAATCGGAGAACCCGTCCAAGTCTTCGAAGTCGTTCATATCGACTTCGTACGTGCCCCCGTTTTGCTGATACCACTGGTCCCAGTTGTAGCCGTTGGGCACACCACCTTGCTGCTGGTAGTGGGAATAATCCGAGCCCATTTGATCGTACAATCCCCTCTTTTTTGTGTCACTCAATACGTCATAAGCTTCGTTGATCCCTTTGAATTTCTCCTCAGCGGCCTTGTTCCCTGGGTTCTTGTCGGGGTGATATTTCATAGCCAACTTGCGGTACGCTTTTTTTATCTCGTCCGCTGTGGCTGTCCTTGAAACGCCTAAAACTTCGTAATAATCCTTATATTCCATGATTTTCCATTGTATGCATTTTCAATTAAGGAAGTCAAGGCTTTTGAAGTGGTTCTAACGAAGCTCTAACCGATTTTTGATTGCTTTTTAACATTTTTCACGTCTGTGCAGTGAGTTAACAAACAATTGTTTCATGCTATCATTAACCCATGGCTCAAAGTCGGGAAAAGATACTAGTAGTAGCCAGTGACCCCACGGTAATGGATATTATTACCCGCCAGGCGCTGGCAGCAGCAGGTTTTGTAACTTCCACGGCAAAAGATTTTGCAACTGCCATGGAAGCCATTGACACCTTCAAACCTGATGCCATGGTCCTGGATGTAAAAATG
>JBGQAS010000327.1:0-2992 GCA_041494435.1 Anaerolineaceae bacterium
AGGCAGACTACACGGAATTGGTCAAGATCTACCTGACCGATATCCCCTCCTTCACGCTGATGTATCGTCCACAATCGTTCCATGCAGTGAACGAGACCGTTTGGACAGGCTTCCCGCACGAGGGCGATGGCACTAATCCGCCCGTCCCGCCGCTGGACCTGACTGACGGTTGGAGTATCGCAGGTCTCTATAACCTGACGCTTGTGAATCCGTAAACCGTAATCTTATGAGAACAGCCATGTTCTGCAAACTTTGGGGACATGGCTGTTCGTTACTTTCCGCGGAGGTATTGCGTTGAAAGGATACCGAAAGTATTTCCTCAACAAGCTGAGCTGGTTCCTGGTTACATTTGTTTTTGCCTTCTTTCTGAATTTCTTCCTGCCCCGCCTTATGCCGGGAGACCCTGTGGCAGGCATCGTAGCAAGGCTTGCCCAAGGCATGTCCAATTCGACCGGCATGAAAGCGGTATATGAGCAATACGCGACCATTTTTGGTTTAAACAAACCCATACTTACGCAATTTTCCCTTTACGTAACAAATGTATTTCATGGAAGTTTTGGCGCATCTTTCAGCCAATACCCCAGGCCGGTAGCAGACATTCTTAAAAATGCCATAGGGTGGACCATAGCTCTCCAGTTCCCAGCGATCATTATCGGATGGCTGATCGGAAACACGCTTGGTGCATTGGCTGCCTATCTCAAAAAAGGTTTTGACAAAGTCCTCATGCCTATTAGCATTTTTTTGAGCGGTTTGCCACAATTTGGCATGGCGGTCATATTGCTGGTTATTTTTGGAGTTACTTTAAAATGGTTCCCAACTTCCGGCGGATATGGGTTTGACCTGATTCCCACCCTGAGCTGGAGATTCATTTGGTCAGTGATCGTCCACTACCAGTTGCCATTTTGGTCGATCGTGTTGATCGCGATCGGCGGACAGGCAATTGGCATGCGATCCATGTCCATTTATGAGCTGAATGCGGATTATGTAAAATACAGTCGCTTCCTGGGGATCAAAGACCGAAAGATCATTGGTTACGTGTTTCGAAATGCCATGCTCCCGCAGGTGACCGGCCTGGCGTTATCGATCGGTACCATGATCGGCGGTGCGCTGGTGGCGGAGATCATCTTCAGTTACCCGGGGCTTGGTACCACTCTTTTACACGGTGTATTGGGACAGGATTATCCACTGATCTCGGCAACTACTTTGATCATTACCTTGATGGTGCTGAGTGCGAACTTTATCATCGAAATCCTTTACGGCTTCATTGACCCGCGCATTAAAGCGGCGCAGTCGGATTAAGGATAGATGCTGTTATGAAACATACACTTCAACAAATTTTTCATTCTGGCAAATTTGTGGTTGGATTTTCCATTTTTATAGCAATTTTACTTCTGGTTATCCTTTATCCATTATTCGTAAGAGGTGACCCCCTGGAGATTATCGGGCAGGGAACTTTCTTTCCACCGGGGATCTACGTGAATAGTTATGACACCATCGGTTCCCCCCAATATATTCTTAATTTAAGTGATGCAGCAGCCAATCGAATTGCCAGCAAGTTGGGTGATCAGGGACGCCTTGACATGAAAGCATATCTTATAGCGGCTGGGGTCCCTGAGAACCAGATCGACATCTCAGACACCGCGAAACTCCTGGACTTGTGGGTAAAGAATTTTGCCCCCAATAAAGAGTTAACCGGAATGACCTATGCGAAGCTGCAGTACTATCAAAGACTTGATGCCTCTCTCAAGGGACTTTTGTCAACAGAGGATGTGGTCATAGCTAATACAAACCCGCAAACGGGTACTTTGGAGCAGACAGGTACTGTTAACCAAACGGATTACGTGAATATAAACGATGTCCCAAATGTCCGGGTGTTGCCGCTTGGAACCGAAAACTTCGGCAGGGATGTGCTGAAAGAGCTGGTTAAAGCCATCGGTGTGTCGCTGGAGATCGGTCTTGTTGCCGGTGTCATTGCAACCTTTATCGGTTTGACCCTGGGATTGTTCGCGGGTTACGTCGGTGGGTTGATGGATGACATCATTATGTTCTTTACCAATCTTTTTACCGTAATCCCAGGCTTTGTATTGTTAATCTTGATTTCATTTAGCATCGGTCAGGATAAACGCGGCGCTGTCACGATCGCTGTGGTGATCGGATTAACCGCCTGGGTATGGACGGCCAGGGCTGTACGGTCACAAGTGATATC
This sequence comes from Anaerolineaceae bacterium, assembly GCA_041494435.1. Classification (GTDB taxonomy): domain Bacteria; phylum Chloroflexota; class Anaerolineae; order Anaerolineales; family Anaerolineaceae; genus JBGQAS01. Next base: position 2,207 of record JBGQAS010000327.1, read on the forward strand.
CCTGCGGAATCGCGACCATGTCAATCTGTCGAAACTATCCGGGCACTCGGTCGTTCACATTATCCTCGCAGATATTCTGCCTTATATCGCTTCTTATGTCGTTATGGCGTTGATCCTGCAGATTTCCTTGGGTATCCTGACGGAGGCCGGGTTATCGATCCTTGGGTTGGGACCTAGAACTACGGATGTGCCGACCCTGGGTTTGATGATGAACTGGGCGATGATCTACCAGGCACAGATCCTGGGAAAATGGTGGGCCTATTTCCCCGTGATCGTTATTATCGCGCTGATCGCATTCTCGATGAATTTGATGAATACAGGTCTCGACCAGGTATTCAATCCGGCATTGAGGGAAGATTGATATGTCAAAAGTACTCTTAGAGGTCAAGGAACTGACCACCAAATACATCACCCGGTTTCGGGAAGATGTTTACGCAGTTGACCACGTTTCTTTGAAGGTTGAGGAAGGAAAATCGCTGGGAATTTCGGGCGAGTCCGGTTGTGGAAAGTCAACCCTCGCGCTCAGTCTGATGGGATATTACTTCGCCCCGCTGCACTATACGAGTGGAGAAATCATCATCGATGGGCGGAATATTTCCGGGATAGACCCCGACGATGTGCGCAAAACGGTACTGGGCACGGAGATTTCCTATATCCCCCAATGTGCAATGAATGCACTTAATCCCACCCAAAAGGTTATCAGTTTAGTCGAGGATGTTATTCAAGCACATGATCCAAGCGTTTCCAAGAAAGAGATCCGCGAACTTGCCCGGGAACGCTTTGAGA
>JBGQAS010000013.1:0-14067 GCA_041494435.1 Anaerolineaceae bacterium
CAAATGTGTTGATTCTAAAATCAATTAGTGTTATATTGCGATAGTGTTGTAATTCTTTTCATAAAATTCATTGAGATAATTGCATCATCAAGTGAAAAGAAATTTTGAATCAAAAATCTTGGGTGGGCGAAAGAAGTGAAAAGATCCATCCTGATAAGGAAAATAAAATATTCGTAGATGATCACTAACCAATACAGCTCCAATCCACCTGTCATTGTTTTATACAATTTGGACCAGTGCTGGCCCCCGGACGAAAAAATCGAAATCGATAAGCTGGTTCAGCACTTTGAAAGAGAGCTTTCCACAGAAGGACATCCAACGGTAAGCGTTTGCCTGGACGGCGAGACCATCGAACCGATACTGGCGGGATATGATCCCAAAGAATACATTGTCTTCAATTGGTGCGAAGAAATCCCGGGAGTGCCAAAGAGCAGCTCGATGGTAGCCAGGCAACTCGAAGACCTGGGATTCACTTACACAGGAACCAATTCCACGGCATTGAAACTAAGTCAGAACAAGCAGGCGATCAAAAAGCGTCTCGATAAGATGAATATCCCCACCCCGCGCTGGAAAGTTTTCACCTCACCGGATGTTGGATCGTGGGAACAATTCCCGGCAATCGTCAAGCCGGTCTTCGAGCACTGCAGTCTGGGGATTACGCATGAAGCCGTTGTGAAGAATCAAGAAGGATTAGCTGAACGAGTGGCAACTCTCCTGGAGACTCTCCAACAGCCCATTTTAGTTGAAGATTTCATCGAGGGCCGCGAGTTTCATGTGACTGTGGTAGGGAACAGAAAGCTGGATGTGTTTCCCATTGCCGAAATGGATTTCTCGTCGATACCCAATGAAACTGACCGATTATGTACTTACGATTCCAAGTTCTCGCCGGCATCGTCCGATTACCAGCTTATACAGCTTAGGTTACCAGCAGACTTAACTGCCGAAGAAAACGAAACCCTGATCAATGTAGCCATCGCAGCTTATAAGGCGACAGATTGTCGGGATTATGCCCGGCTGGATATCCGGGAACGGGATGGGATTTTTTACGTGCTGGATATCAACCCGAATGCCGATATCAGCCCCGATGCGAGCGTTTGCCTTTCAGCCAAAGAGGCAGGCTTATCTTTTGGTGGGTTTGGCAGTCTACTGGTGAATCTGGCAGCTCTCCGGCACCCCGTTTACAAAAAGCAGGTCATTGCCCCCCAACCTGCTCGGGAATTAATCCCCGTTCCTGCGTAATAATAAAAAGATTATTCATTTCCAATTCATTGGAATTATGCTGGTTTTACTACTTGCATGCATCGAAGGGAAAAAATCCAGACGAGAGTTATTTTTCCTGCCCGCTGTAATAATCCGGTATAAAAGTCTGGTCTGTGATTGGTGGCCGCACGTATCCCTCATCCACTTGCCGTGGGGGAAGTACGATTGGCTCTGGTGTCAAATCCTCATACGGGATCATGCTCAATAAATGCCTGATGCAATTCAAACGCGCTTTCTTTTTATCATCGGCGTTCACTACAAACCAGGGAGATTGTTTAGTATCCGTATATCTAAACATCTCATCCTTAGCCTTGGAATATTCCACCCATTTTGATCTTGATGCCAGGTCCATGGGGCTAAGCTTCCATCGTCGGGTAATATCATTGATGCGCGCCTGGAAACGCTTTTCCTGCTCTTCATCGCTGACTGAGAAATAATACTTCAGCAAAATGATCCCCGATCGGATCAGCATGCGTTCGAATTCGGGGCAGCTTCTAAAAAAATCCTCTGCTTGCTCAGTGGTGCAGAATCCCATCACTCGCTCTACTCCGGGACGGTTATACCAGCTGCGGTCGAACAACACCATTTCGCCTGCTGCGGGTAGATATGCCACATATCTTTGGAAGTACCACTGATTAAATTCGCGTTCTGTTGGTGTGGCAAGGGCAACCACCCTCACAATCCTGGGATTCAACATCTCGGTGATGCGCTTGATCACTCCCCCCTTACCTGCTGCATCCCGGCCTTCGAAAATCACAACGACTTTCAATTCCCTCTCTTTGATCCAACCCTGTAACTTCACCAGCTCGATCTGCAGTCGATTTAATTCCTTCTCATATTCCTCGTTGGTAAATCCATTGCTATGTTTAGTTTTCTTGATCTGAACGCCATTTTCAATATTGTTTTTCAAAGATGCCTTGTGTGGTCTCAATTTTATTTTCTTAGCCATAACATCCTCGAATCAATTCCCCGTATCTAAAACCGACCAATTTCATTATATATGTGAATTTATCGCCCTGGCATAGTCATTTCAGGAAATCCTCCATACCATACCCAATCGCATAGTAAATTTATTCTACAATCTTAGATGTGGAGATAAGAGGATACTTCATATTATTTATTGTCTGGGGGCTCGAACCGCAAATTAAATGAAAAGAATTCAGTTCAATCGGGTAAAGAAGAATCCTGATTGGATGAATTAGGATTGAAAGGCTTCTCACGGGTAAAATCCGGCAGGTAGTTTTCCTGGCTTGCCAGTTCCTGAACAAAAGCATTCTCCAGACCCAGATCTAAGGCAAAATCAGTGATCTCGTCATATTCTGCCGTTGTAAGAGTCCGGTTGATCTGTGGATAATCACATGCCTTAAATTGAGGAGAGTATTGCGACATAATGCTGACAAAGAGGTCTGGAGATAAATCAGCCAGAGCCTGAAGACATTTTTTACTGTTATCAAGGAACCCGGGCAGAACCAGGTGCCGTACCAGCATTCCGCTTGTAGCGATGCCATTGTCGTCCACCTCTAAATGCCCCACCTGATTCAACATTTCCTGCAGCACGCCTATAACGACATCTGCATAATCGTTTACGCCAGATAAATGCTTTCCAAGCTCGTTGTCCAGGTACTTGATATCCGGAAGGTAAATCTCAACCAGACCACGAATTTGCCTAAGAGCATTAACCGAATCATATCCATTGGAGTTATATACAATTGGAATAGTCAGGCCTTTGTTTTTCGCTGCAATAATGGCATCAGCCATTTGGAAGATCATATGAGAAGGCGAAACAAAGTTAATGTTGTGAGCCCCATCATTCTGAAGTCGAAGCATTTCGTAAGAAACCTCATCGACTGTAAGCGTACGGATGGGGTGTTGATGAAACTCCTGGCTGATCTGATAATTCTGGCAAAATACGCAGCGCAAGTTGCAACCAACGAAGAAAATAGTGCCTGAACCCCTGTTACCTGAAATGGGAGGTTCTTCACCAAAATGCAAGCAGGATTGTGAAATTTGAATGTCCGCTGGGATCCGGCAAAACCCGACCTGCTCTTCAAGCCGGTTGACCCCGCATTTACGCGGGCAGCATTCACAGCTGGTCAGTTTGGTGGAAAAGGGTTCATCCATAGTGAACCTGTATTATCACACAACAATTTATCGGAATCGCGCCAGCTTTCGCAAATTAACTTGGGTATGATCGAAGCGGGCATGACGATTAATGTGAAATATGATCCTGCTCACACAGAGTGATTGGTGCTGGGGAATGGTCAGCAAACGTTGTTACAGTATCGGGTAAAAAGAAGAGGTGATGATCATCCCCCTGCCCCCAATCCTTGAGTTTTGAGCTCAGCTTAGAAATTCCCCGGTATTTTTGAAAAATAAATTAACCCAAAACTTATCTTAATTGTCAGATTTGCCCCGGAACCCACTTGCAATCGGATATCAAATGTTGTATGATAACTTTGTTAATTCAGTGAACATACAATGTTCTTTCCTGCTCCTCCATTTGCCTATGCCTTCCAAAAAAGCTACTCACCAGCAGACAAAACAACGCAATCGTGACCTTGTCCTCAAGCACATCTTCGATCACGAAACCATCAGCCGTGCTGAAGTTGCCCGTATCACCAAGTTGACCCGCACCACCGTATCTGAAATCGTTGCCAGTTTGCTGGAGGAAGGCTTGGTGAAGGAAATCGGTTTCGGCTCCTCCATTGGCGGCAAGGCGCCCATTTTGTTGAGCCTGCTTCCCGATTCACGTTATTTAATCGGATTGAACCTGGCGCAGGACAAATTCATTGGATCGATTGTCAACCTGCGCGGAGAAATAAAAGAAAAAATTGAATGCACGGTGAACAAACGGGATGGAGAGAAAGCCCTGCAACTGGTTTATCAGATCCTGGATCAGTTGTTGCAAAAAGGTTGGACCCCTTTGATGGGTATCGGCATTGGCACACCGGGTTTGGTCAATACGCAGGAGGGAGTGGTTATCAATGCGGTTAACTTGGATTGGCAGGATCTGCCACTGGCTCATCTCGTGGAGTCCCGTTATCATCTCCCCGTTTCGATATTAAATGATAGCCAGGCGACTGCCATCGGTGAATATGTATACGGAGAAGATCACCAATCCGATACCAATCTCATCGTCATCACCGTCAAACATGGTATTGGTTCCGGCATTCTCATCAACGGGCAGCTTTTCCAAGGTGATGGCGGGGGTGCTGGTGAAATTGGTCATATCGTAGTACAGGAAAATGGTGCGCTCTGCCGTTGCGGAAACTATGGTTGCCTGGAGACCATCGCCAGCGCCACGGCGGTTGTCCAGCGTGCCCGGATCCTTGCAGGTCAATACCCCAATTCAGGATTGGCAGAAAATCCGCACGCACTTTCATTGACTTCCATTGAAGCGGGCTGGAAAAACAATGATCCTCTCGCGGTGCGCGTGGTTTCCGATGCAGCGCGTTACCTGGGAATTTCCATTGCCGGACTTGTCGGAGTACTGAACATTCAAAAGATCATCCTCACCGGCGATATGGGGGGCTTCGGTGAGCGCTGGCTTCAAGCCATCCGGGATGCCATGGCACAGGTCGCGCTTACCCGCATGGCACGCAATACAAAGCTTGAGATTGGCAAGTTGGATTATAGAGCATGCATCCTGGGCGCTTCTGCCTACATGCTACTGGATAACTATTCGTTGTTATTTCAAACCACAACCGTTGGATTAGATCAATGAACCGAAGTCAGGCAATTTTTTCGCCAAAAATCCTACCCCCTCTGGATCAGTCTTTTCAACCGGCGGTCCTGGCAAACCGCCATTTCCACACACGTACCGGTCAAACAGGGGTTCCGCTGGTCATCGGTCTGGAAAGAAATGGGGGAGAAATTTCACGGTATGAAACAACCGTGCTTCCAGATGATCATCCTGACGCAGAAGCAAACCTCCGCTACACCGAACGGCTGGTGAAATTTCTTCTCTGGCAGAAGGGCGGTTTCAAATTATATATCGGGGGATCCAGCAAAATAGGGGACTATATCCGCGCATGTTATTCACCAGATGGCATACGGAAATTTGATTGTCTCTTTATGGGTTCACAAGTTTATGAACAACCTTTTAAGATTTTCTGCTGTAATGTGGATGAAGTCCCCTCTGCCCATGAGACCGGAAAACACATCGGTCGCAACCTGGATGGTTTCCGTATTGGGTTCGACCTGGGCGGTTCTGACCGCAAGTTGAGTGCGGTTGTGAACGGAAAAGTGATCTTCAGCGAAGAAGTCGTGTGGGAACCTCAAAAGCACACTGACCCCGAGTATCACTATCGCGAAATCATCACCGCTCTCAAATCCGCTGCTGCAAGAATGCCCCAGGTCGATGCCATCGGTGGCAGTTCAGCCGGCATCTATGTGGACAGCCAACCCATGGTGGCATCGCTCTTCCGTGCCATTCCCAGGGACCGTTTTGGCGAAGTGAAAACAATGTTCACGCGCATCAGCGCGGAGATGGGTGTACCCTTGGTGGTTTTCAACGATGGTGACGTGACCGCTCTGGCTGGCTCGATGAGATTTGGGAAAAACGGTGTCCTGGGCATTGCCCTGGGTTCAAGCCAGGCAGCCGGTTACGTGGATGTCGATGGAAACATCACAGGCTGGTTGAACGAATTGTCGTTCGCTCCTGTCGATTACAGTCCGACCGCTCCCACGGAAGAGTGGTCCGGCGACAAGGGATGCGGCTCGTTGTATTTTTCACAACAATGTGTTTTCCGACTGGCACCTTCCGCCGGTATCCAGATCCCGGGCGACCTCACGGATGTGGATAAATTGAAATTTGTCCAGCGTCAATTGGAAGGGGGTGATTCCGGAGCTAAAAAAATCTGGCACAGTATGGGAATTTATCTCGGGTACGGTATTGCCCACTACGCTGATTTTTATGACTTCAAGCATGTCGTACTGGCAGGTCGCTGCACATCCGGATGCGGTGGTGACGTTCTGCTGGAGGAAGCAAAACATGTCTTGAAAGTCGAATTCCCCGATCTGTTTGAGCGCATAAGCCTTTACCTCCCGGACGAAAACAACCGCCGGATCGGACAATCGATCGCCGCAGCCAGCCTGCCTGTTTTGAAATAAAACGGAGAAACGATGAAATTTAACCTGGATACCGCCGAAGTCTTTATCCCCGACAACCTGCCGATAGAGAAAGCGCTGGCTCGCACTACGCATCTCTGCTTTGCAGCGCATCAGGATGATATCGAGATCATGGCAGCCCAACCTATTCTGGATTGTTTTCTAAATAACAATCAGGGATTTACCGGTGTGGTTGTCACGGATGGTCGCGGTTCCCCCCGTAATGGACTATATGCAAAATACAGCGACGAGGAAATGCGCCTAATCCGTCGCAAAGAACAACGCAAAGCATCCATCATCGGTGAATATGCCGCCCTGGTCATGCTGGATCATCCCAGCAAAATTGTGAAAGATGGAAAGTCCACAGCCGTTGTGGAGGATATCATAACGATCCTTAAAGCAACTGAATCAGAGGTGGTTTTTACTCATAACCTAGCGGATAAGCATGATACTCACGTCGGCGTCGCCTTGCGGGTCATTTCCGCGATCCGCAACTTGCCGGAAAAAAATCGTCCGCGGAGATTATTCGGGTGTGAAGTCTGGCGTGATCTGGATTGGATGCTCGATTCCGAAAAAGAGCGTTTCGACCTTTCATCTCATGAAAATGTACAAAATGCTTTGTTGGGTGTGTACGATTCGCAGATCAGTGGCGGAAAACGCTACGACCTGGCTTCGATGGCACGCCGCAGTGTAAATGCCACGTATGACGAATCGCACAATGTGGATAAAGTGAACGGCGTGTCTTTCGCCATGGATTTAACACCATTACTCTTCGATACTTCCATTTCACCAGATACGTTTGTTCGGGAAATGATCCAGCGTTTTTTGCAGGATGTCGCGGACCGATTGCTACGGTTGAACCAATGACTCCCTCGTCCGTGTTAGTTTCCGGATCAATCAGAAAGGAGATGTGAGAAAAACAAAACCATAAATAAAACATTCATTCGTTTGAAATTTTCAAATTCAAAAAGGAGAAGAGTCAATGCGTACGAAATGGTTAGTTTTAGTACTGTTGGTCAGCATCGTATTAAGTGCTTGCGGTGCCAAAGCTGTCCCAGAGACAGAAGTTCCGGTTGTGGAACCCGTTACCTTAAAAATCTACTTATTGGATTACACACCGGATACGATCGCCTGGCTCAAGAGCGACATCAATCCCGCTTTTGAAGCTGCACATCCTGGTGCTACGGTGGAGATCACCGAGGGTTCTTGGAGCGGATGGGACACCACCTTCAGTGGTTTCTTTGCTGCCGGCGAAGGTCCTGATATCATCAACCTCGGCTCTGAGATGAATACGCTCTACGGTGCAAGCCTGGCGGACATGGACCCATACCTAGGCAAGGCAGCCTGGCCGGATATCACCAATTTTGGTCCGGCTCTTGAAAATGCCAAGTACCAGGGTAAACTGCGTGGTCTGCCCATTTTTACCGCCCCGCGTTATGTCTTCTGTCGTACTGACTTGATGGAAGCATTGGGTTGGACAACCGGGACACCGGAAAACTTTGCTGATTGGGTTTCCTTTGCTGGCATGGCTTCCAAGATCGACTCCGCCACCAATTCGCTCATCCAGCAAGCGCTTGTCCCCGTGGATGCAGGCTCGATGGCTGACTGGCAATGGTGGTTGCTCGTCTATTATTCGTTGGGTGGTCAACTTTACAAAGCTGATGGATCCCCCAACTTCGATTCACCCGAAGCGCTGGCAACGACACAATTCATCCTCGATTTGCGTCATGCCATCTATGGTCCAGCGGTTAACGCGGTGGGTGCACTCCCCGCCGGGCAAGGTTCAGTGATTGATGTCAATGATGACACCCAAAAAGACAATGGCGCAGTCTGCCTTGCCCACTCCGGCTGGGCAGCACCCCCATTCACCCGCCCGATTTGGAGCAAGATCAGCATCGATCCATTCTTTGGCGATCCCACCAACTTCCCTAACAGCAAACCCGTCGTGCTGGCATTCAATGACTGGCTGGCAGTAGCAGACTATAGCAAGAACAAGGAATTGGCTGCCGAGTGGCTCAAACTGGCATTCAGCAAGGAAGCCAATCACAAGTGGAATGAAACCATGAGCCTGATCCCCGCCCGCAATGACGCCCAGTACGGTTATGTTACTGATTCAGTGCAACTGAAACGAGAAGCTGAACTGGCTGCTCAGTATGGCGTTGGATTTGCCGGCATTGAAGAAGCTGCCAAACTCTCGACCATCATGCAGGATGCGTTGGGTAAACTCGTCACCGAGGAACTGACACCAGCAGAGGTCGTGGAAAAGATCCAAACGGAATACTCTGCAGCGTTGGGCAAATAAGATTTTTGCGTGGTTATAATACAGTTGGATGGGGGTTCCCCCATCCAACTTCCCATCTATAGGAAAGACACTGGGATAAGCATGGTACGCAACCCATATATTGATGCAGTTCTCACCGCACTGTTGGCAATTATTTTCATCATCGGGTCCAGCGTAGGTATTGGGATGCTGGCTCGCTTTATCGCCAAATTGGCGGGAGCCACCCGTAGAAAGCAGGAGAACACGTTCGCTGGTTATTTATTTGCTTCCCCCTGGATCGTCGGTTTTCTAATCTTTGTGATCATTCCCATGGCATTTTCTTTATATTGGAGTTTCACCGATTACCGCGTCGTTTCCAATGAGCCGGCGCAATGGGTGGGATTCGATAATTACAACCAGCTCATAATGAAGGATGAAGGTTTTCACGCTTCCATTGTCAATACCCTTTTTCTTACCGCCATTGGTCTACCGCTGCAAATGGCGGTAGCGCTTTTTCTTGCAGTGTTGTTGAACCGGAAAATGCGCGGTGAACGCATTTTCCGGATGGCGTTTTATCTCCCGGTTGTACTGGGTTTCAATACTGCCGTGCTGCTTGCCTGGAGATTGATGTTGAACACGGGGACCGGTATCATCAACCAGCTGATCCGCGCCCTGACAAAAGCATTCCCACCTTATGGATATCTAAATCGAGCGTTGATTTTTTTTCAAGAGGTGATCAGCGCCTTGTTCCTGGGTATCAGTAATGGAAAATTCAACTTGTTGAACCAGGTGATTAAAGCCGGTTTCCCCGCTGAGAACCGCGTTCCATTATGGGTACAAAGCCCATTGTGGTCTAAAATGTCCGTTGTGCTGCTGATGATCTGGGGATGCGGCACCATGATGCTCATATTCCTGGCGGGGTTGAAGAATATTCCCAAAGAACTAAGCGAAGCGGCGGAGGTGGATGGAGCCAGCAATTGGAAACGGTTCTGGAGAATTTCCTTTCCACTACTGACACCCTACATTTTTTACAACCTGGTGGTGGGTCTCATCAGCTCCCTGCAAATTTTCGAGCCTATCTATGTCCTGTATCGCGATAATCAGCCACTCGTTTCCTCCGTCATTTCCATGGTGTATTACCTCTGGCAAGCCAGTTTCCGCCACTTTGAAATTGGTTATGGTTCCGCCATATCCTGGTTGATCCTCCTCATCATCCTGATCGTGACGATCATCCAGTTTAAAATGCAAAATCGCTGGGTCAATTACGACTTGTACTAGGAGAAATCCATGCGCATTTTTTGGCAAATATTCAAACGCATCCTGCTCTACTTCCTCCTGACCGGCGCAACCCTCGTCATGAGCTTTCCCCTCTTTTGGATGATCTCCTCATCACTGAAAACACTCGAAGAGACCAATTCGGCGGGCATTGTGTGGCTCCCCAAGATCCCCACCCTCGTTGCTTATTTCAACATCTTCAAGAACACTGATTTTTTACGCTCCTATTTCAACTCGGTGTTCTATTCCTCCCTGGCGTTGGCTGGTACCCTGTTTTCCATTGCTGTAGTAGCGTATGCCTTCAGCCGGATCGAATGGCCGGGTAAAAAGGTGGTCTTTTTCCTCATGCTTTCCACCATGATGATCCCCGCCCAGGCGCTGATCGTCCCCCAATATGTATTCTTCAACAAATTAGGTTGGATTGGCAGTTTCAACCCGATCATCATCCCCGGGTATTTTGCGGGGGGAGCTGCCATGGTGTTCCTGTTACGCCAGTCAATGGCGCAGATCCCCAAGGAACTGGACGAAGCCGCCGTTGTTGACGGCGCCAGTCACCTGCAGATATTCTGGGAAGTGGTTCTACCGCTCTGTAAAGCCCCACTTGCCACGGTTGCCACCTTCTTGTTTGTCGGTTTGTGGAACAGTCTGCTCGCGCCGTTGATGTATCTGCAGACAGTAAATCTTTACACCCTGCCTGTGTATGTTTCCACCCTCTATAACATCAACCTGACCGTTCAGCAATGGCCGACCATCATGGCAGCCGCTGTCCTTACCACCGTCCCTCTCATTGTTGTTTTCTTCATTGCCCAGCGCTTCATCTTGGATGGCGTTGTGGTTTCCGGGTTGAAAGGTTGATCGTGAATAGCCTCCACTCCCTTGGTCAAAAATTGTTGCTGGCATTTCACGGCAAACAGTCATCACCGGAGATCGTTAAAGCCATCTGGGAATACCGTCCGGCAGGACTGACGCTTTTCCGCACCCTGAATGTCGATACCCCGGCGCAAGTCCACCAGTTGACCGAATCCCTGCAGCGCATTGCTTTGGAATCCGGTATCCCTCCCCTACTCATCGCTGTAGATCAGGAAGGTGGTCAGTTGAACACCATCGGCGGAAATTCGACGCCACTGCCAGGAAACATGGCACTTGGAGCAGCAGGTTCCGAGGACCTCGCCCTAAAAGCCGGCATAGTAGCTGGCAGGGAGCTGGCGGCAATGGGTGTCCATGTCAACTACGCCCCCGTCTGCGATGTCAACATTAATCCCCTCAACCCGGTCATTGGCATTCGTTCGTTTGGTGAGAAACCGGAAAAAGTTGCCCGCCTGGCTTCTGCGCTGATCACCGGTATGCAAGCCGAGGGAGTTGCCGCGACAGCCAAACATTTCCCCGGGCACGGGGATACCAGCGGGGATTCGCATCATAACCTTCCCTCCGTTCCTCATAGTCTCACCCGGCTGCAAAAAGTGGAATTTGTCCCATTCCGGGCTGCCATTGAAGCCGGCGTAAAAATGGTAATGAGCGCCCATCTGGCGCTGCCCGCTGTGGATGGTCCTAATCCTCCGCCCGCTACATTATCATCCAAGATCCTGATGGGTTTACTACGCGAGCAATTGGGTTTCCGAGGTGTGATCGTTAGCGACGCCATGGACATGAAAGCCATCCGGCAGGGAACGAACCTGGGCGAGGATTGTGTGCGTGCTGCCTTGGCAGGCATCGACCTGCTGCTGCTCACCTCAAACCCGGATGACCAGCACCTCGTGCATGCCACCCTTGTGGCAGCTCTGCAAAGCGGATTGCTCCCGCCTAAAGCCACATCGTCTTCCATAGAACGCATCCTTTCGCTCAAGCATTGGGTGGCTGAGCAAACAGAGCCGGATATGAATGTCGTAGGTTGTGGGGAACATCGCGCGATTGCCAATGAGATTGCTGAACGCTCGATTACCCTGGTACGCGACGAATCCGGGCTTCTGCCGCTGCACTTACAACCCGACCAGCGCATTGCTATGATCCTCCCCCAACCTGTCGACCTGACCCCGGCGGATACCTCCTCCCTTGTGGCACCCGGGCTGGCTGCATCCTTGCGCGCCCACCACCCCAACGTGGATGAATTCTTGATCCCGCACAACCCCACCATAAAGGATATCTCCGAAATTCTGCAACAGGCGAAAAAATATCCACTCATCATCCTCGGCACCATCAACGCCTGCTCTTCTTCAGGACAGGCGGACCTGGCAAATGAAATACTAAAACAACACATCCCCACAGTCATCGTCGCCATGCGTTTGCCCTATGACCTTACAGCTTTTCCCGAAGCTCCCATTTATATCTGCACCTACAGTATCCTAGAACCTTCCATGCAAGCATTGGCGAAAGCATTGTTTGGGAAGATTAAGTTTCAGGGTCGGTTGCCGGTTTCCATCCTGGGATCATTTGATGCTGGACACGGGATTGTAAAATGAAGATGCAGTAACAATTGAAATAAAAGCATATCAAAAAAGCACTCTCAAAATCAAAGGAGTGCTTTTTCCATTGTGTGGAATAATTTCACAAGTTAAAATAATTCGAAAGTACTTTATGCCAAAATCCCTTCGATTATTAGTTTTCATTTCAGGAAATTGATTCCTTACCGCGTGTACATAGATCGAACCTGCAACCAAAGTCACAAAACATCATTAGAATAACGCCGCTGTACGGATATTTTCTTAGATTATCTTGCTTTTGACACCGATGATGTAGGTAAACCACATGACTGATTCAACTCTCTTTTTATACAAAATTCAACCGGGTACGCCCGGAAATGCTGACCGATGGTTCCGCACCTGAAGAGGATCAAATCATCTCGGAGCATTTTGATTATCTTAAGTCACTTACGGACAAGAGAGTCGTATTCCTCGCCGGAAGAACGCTCAACCCAGGTCGCTCACCATCATCATCAATTTCCGGTTGTAACGATCCACCATAGCCCCGGCGATGGGAGAAACAAGCAGGAATGGCACCAGAAAACATGCGGATAGGACGCCAAGAACGGTAGCACTACCCGTTTTTTCGTACGCCCAGATGGAGATGGCAAAATTGCTCATATAGGATGCCAGCACAGAAACGAGCTGTCCCGCCATGACGATGGTGAAACCAAACTGGCCACTCAATTTTCTGTTTTTTGATTGTTGCGAGGTGTTCATATATCAATCCATATTTGATTACAAACAAGCCCATTCATATTCATGAAAAGGAGAAAGGATCTTTCCGTAGAAGTCCCCGCCGGACGCAACCTACCCCAGGAGTGGGAAATCAGGATTTAGTCAACCCTCTAGAAGGCTCTATTTTTTCGTTGGCCAGTTCTGAACCACTTGCACGATTTTCTGGCTTTCCTGAAGCCAGGTCATGGGGTTATAAACACGTTTCAGATAGCGGATAATTCCATTTTCGTCGATGACGATGGAAGCGGTTCGTTGAAGCCCGATAAAATTCTTCGTCATTTCAAAACGATGATAGACCTCACGTTCTGGGTCGGCGAGGATGGGAAAAGGAATTTTGAGCAAATCCCGATAGTTAATCACCTGTTCCAGGGATTCTCCCAAAATCACAAGGACCTGGAACCCCGCTTTCGTAAATTCATCGTTGTATCGACCCAACTGGCCGACATGAAAACGACATTGTGCTCAGATGTACTCTCTTACAAAGAACAGAATGACCCTTTTACCGCGGTATTCGGAAATAGCGATTTCTTTGCCCGTGGTCGATTCCAGCTTGAATTCAGGTATTACAGACCCTACTTCCAATTCAGTCTCTGCCATTTTGACCTCTTTTGATCATCCCAGAATTATTGAGTTATTTTTTACCGAGTCCGCAAGTCCTTCCAAACTAGAGTTTCATCGGTGCGAAGGGAGAAGAAATCGGGACAACGACCATCCCCTTTTCCAATGAAACCACCATCTGGAGCGCAAATGAGGTTTCCGTTGCTATCATACAGTTTGCTGTACTGATCGCAGCATTGGGCTGGGATGAAATACACTTCCTGCCCTTTGTATTCATAGCGCCAGATAGACTCAGGAGGATTGCCCACGGGATCACTTGTAAAAGTGCTGATAAGTTGATCCACCCACTTGGGATTCGTGGAATGCGTGGACACACACCCTGTCAAAAATATAACCACAGACAGGAATATC
>JBGQAS010000454.1:0-2109 GCA_041494435.1 Anaerolineaceae bacterium
GCCTTTTCAATGGCTTTCAAAGTGGTCGGGTCAAAAGGACGGATCAGCAATTGCCGCGGTTCCGGAACACTGATGGTGGCCAATTGAATGAGAGGGGTCTCAGCTCCGTAATATTCCACGGGCAAATGCTCCACTAAAGCCGGGCTGGCTCTCCCCGTGCGAACCCCCGAGAGATCATTATCCATAGCCAAGATGGCTGATTTCATCTTGTGCTCAGCCTCTTTAATAATATCTTTGATCATCTAGACCTCCATGAAAAGGTATTTCCCCTTGGGCAGCTGAATTCTGACTACTTAAGCATACCTTAAAAAGAAAATCCTGTGAAATCCATTTCAAGTAAATATAAGGATCTTGACAATTAGAATACATGTTCTATAATAAAAGTATTCAGTTGGGAGCATTTTTATGGATATCGGAATGTTGTGGTTTGATAATGATCCAAAAACGGATCTGGCAACCAAATTAACTAAGGCTTCTTCCTATTACCTGAAAAAATATGGCCAGGCACCCAATCTCTGCTTCGTTCACCCCAGCATGGTCGATCAAGTATCCATCAACCCGAAAGGTCTGGAGATACGTCAGAACCCGGTCATACGCCCTAACCACTTCTGGTTGGGTCGGCAGACCTAAATCGGGGAATTTACTTTTTTCTCTTTTTGAAGAGTCGAACAAAACGCAGCCAAAGAACCTTGATTCGTTTACGTAAAGGCCGTTGGGAAAAATTCTCCGCAAAATCCAAGGCTGCCTTTTCCAGGCTTACCCCCCGCCTGTACTCTGCCATCAGATAATAGCGATGTTCGATGATCCACAAGTAAAGATCCGCCTCCGTTCGATCGGGGAACTTTTCCATGATGTTTCGATTCCGGATGATGCGCACCAGGGGCATATAGACATGGTCATACCAGCTTTTGACTGCGTCCTCTTCGCCGATTTCCCGATTACGCCGTTCCCCCATATAGTAGCGGTGTACGCGAATGTGTTCCATCAACTTGGAATACTGGTTGGGGATGGAAAACTCTATCCTGGCATCTGGCCGAAGATCCACGATGTGGGTTTCCTTATTAAAGATAGCCTGCTCGCGTTTTAAGACAAGGTCTTGCAACACCAAATCCGGTTTGAGATCCACGGGAACGTCGATCTCGATCACGTAGGCATCAATGAAAACCTGCCCTTTTTCACTGGCAACCGAGATCCGGTGATTCCCGTCTTTGACGAAGTAAATGTCTCCAATCTTATATAACTCCACCGGTGGCAGGATGACGTCATTCAGGTGAAACCGGTCGATCGTCTCCCAGCGCTCCCGGGTATGAGTCTGTCGGGGCAGGAACGCGCGATCGAAATCGTTGTATCGGCTTACACTTCCCACAATCTGGCCCAGATGGACTTGTTTGAGCCCAATATAGTGCTGCCCATACATGGGCAGCACTTTTCGAACCTCGTCGAATGGAAGGAGTTCATTCGTATGCTGGGTCAACCAGGCTTTCACCGATTGCCAGAATCTCTTCCGGTAAGCATCATTGAAATCAGCCCGCGATTCGCTCGAAAGATAAGGGTTGATCCTGTTCACTTCGGGAGTCATTAAAAACCTTTCCGTACCAGACGGAGCATTCCGCTTCGCGGGTAAGGATATCCTTTGCGAGGGGGGATGATTTCAATCTCACGATATCCATAAGTATTCATTACCAGAGAATGCTTGATATTCATTTGAAATTTAGCATCCTGTCGGAGAAGGTGAATATGCCCAAAGACATGCAACATGGGTTTGAATGTGTCAATCAACCAGCGGAATGCCTTGGACCCCCGATGTGGCCAATCCTTGGCATCTAAGAGCTGCCAGGCAGGTGCATGGCTTACTAATACATCCAAGTATCGTCCATATTTGATCTTGTTATGTAATAAGGTTGGAACAAATGCCAGGACCTTGAGCCACATTTGCAGTTGGGTATATTGGTAATGACCGTAATTGTATTGAAGGCTTCCTTGAACACCTGCCAATATCAAACCTGTTTGATCGACTACACATTTTTGATCGATATCGGTTCCTTGAGGGATTTTCCGAATTCGTTCATCATCGTATGGGAGAGGACCCTGGTGATTGCCAAATACGTA
>JBGQAS010000376.1:0-2650 GCA_041494435.1 Anaerolineaceae bacterium
CATCGTCCCACTGGTTATTTCCATCCGCAAACCCAAGCTTGGATGGCTGCTGATCCTTTCCCTGGTGGGAATTGTGTTCGGTTCAGCCTATCTCTTCCCAACTCTCGGATTGCTGCCTTCCGTTAACCTGATCCTGGTTATCGTGGCTTCCGTGCTCGTTATCGGGTTCATCTGGTTCGCATCCCGGAAAGTAATCCAAGCGGCGAAGGTGAAACCCTTCCACAACCCGGATAAGGTGATCGGAATGAATGGTTACACCAAAACTGCCGTGCATGATTCCGGATCAGTGCAGGTAGGCTCCGAGCTATTCAGCGCCCGCAGCGAGAAGGAAATCCCCGCAGGGAAATGGGTGGTCGTGACTGGTCGGCAAGGTTTTACTCTTCTGATCGAAGAAGACAAGAAACCCCGCCGTTAAATTTGTGAAACGAATTAGGAGGTTAGAATGATTTTTTTGTATATCGGTTTGGCGATCTTGGCGCTGATCCTGATCTTCAGCTCCATACGTATCGTAAATGAATACCAGCGCCTCGTAGTGTTTCGCCTGGGGCGCATCCGGAACACACAAGGCCCCGGATTTGTAATGCTGATCCCCATTTTTGATCGCGCCGTGCGGGTGGACTTGCGCGAGCAAGTACGCGAAGTCCCTCACCAGGTTTCGATCACGAAGGATAATGCCCCCATTTCGATCGACTTCCTTTGGTACTACAAGGTGATCGACCCGACCTTGAGTGTGGTGGGCGTGGGCAATTTTGAGCTTTCCGCAGCTGGCATGGCGACCACCACTTTGCGTTCTGTGATCGGTGGCATCCCGCTGGATGAAGTTTTGTCGCAGCGCGAGCACATCAACCAAACCCTGCGTGTAAAGCTGGATGAAGTGACCGAGCGCTGGGGTGTGAAGGTGACCAACGTGGAAATCCGCGAGATCATCCCACCGAAGGACGTGCAGGAAGCCATGAACAAGCAAATGTCGGCAGAACGCATCCGCCGCGCTGTTGTGACTGAATCGCTGGGTACCCGCGAAGCCGCCATCAACGTGGCTGAAGGCGCCAAGCAAGCCGCCATTTTGAATGCAGAAGGTGGCAAGCAGGCAGCGATCCTGGAAGCGGAAGGCGCCAAGTTATCCCAGAGCCTTCGCGCAGATGGTTTTGCGGTAGCCCTGGAAAAGATCTTCAAGGCAGCCAAGACCGTGGACCAGAAGACGATGACCCTGCAATACTTTGAAACCCTCAAGTCCCTGGGCCAGGGTGCTTCTTCCAAGTTCATCTTCCCCATGGAATTCACCAGCATGATCGAGAATTTCATGAAGGAAAAGAAATAGATCTAATTAATACAAACGAAAATCTCCCGCAAAATTTTGCGGGAGATTTTTTATTATGCCATTAGATTAAAGAAGTTTCATCGCCGATGCTATATCTTCAGCAATCATTTTGCGTTTGCTTTTTTCGATAAAGAAGCTGGGACCTGCTTGCAGGTAGGAAGGGAACAACCTTCGATGGTGCCAGGTATACTCCTGCCCGCGAATCTTGTAGGTTGAACCTGCCGGGATGGCAGCTTTTTCACCCGCTCTTCGAGCGATGGCATTAATAGATTTAATGGCCACATCACCCATCAGCATGAAAACTTTCGAGTTGGGAAAAAGGTTCAGTTCTTTCTCCAAAAGCCTGGAACATGCCTGAATGGTTGAGGTTTGAATGCCATCCCTGTCTTGGAACATTTAATGGCGGTGGTGAAATAGATCCCCTTATCCACCAGTTCCTGGATGGAGCTGGCTTTCACCCCGGCATCCTGGAATGCCAGCAAAGTGGTCTGGGCAAAAAGCGCATCTACACCGGAATAAAAATAATCCTTCCGATCTGTAGGTGCTGATTCAGAGATCATCACCATCCAAATTCTTTCAGGAGAGATCTCAATTTCGGGGACAAGAAAATTTTCTGAAATAATGTCTTGACACGGAAAATCGCCACAGGTTACGAAATCACTACTCTTCACGTCTCACCTCCCATGAACAAGACCTTCTCAACTTTTGTCAATTTCCTGGATAATGGCAACAGTTTCACCACTTGGTACAGGAGTTTTGTGATTCTTTTCAATTTCCATCAGGGGTTTGATCAAGAAAGCCACCGCTGCCAGGCCAACGCAGAGAATGCCGCCCCCTATATACCAGACCCGGATGCCAAGCCTATCAGCAATGGGTGCTGCCACCAGCAGGCTGATCGGCGACATGGCAGACGCACCAGAGGTCATGAGCGTCATCACCCTGCCCTGCTTTTCCGGATCGACATTAGATTGCAGGATGGCGATCAAGGGTCCGTTGGTGATCACTTCTGTGAAGCCAAGGATGAAAAACCCCGCCAGGAACACGGGATACAGGTTGGCCGGCGCCGAGCCAGCAATGATGACCGCGACTCCGATGCCGATGATCCCCACCAGGGTGGTAACAATCCTCTTCTTGAACCCTCCCCAGGTGGTCAAGATAATCCCACCAATGATCACCCCCATCCCAAACAAAGAATCCGACCAACCCAATTGCAAAGCACCCCCATTAAATATACGGGTGACCATGAGCGGCATGAAGGAATTCATGGGAGCAAGCAGGAAATTGATGCTCACTGCCAACAAAATGATAGCCATCAAACCGGGCCAGCGGACG